>DATFCF010000946.1:0-2652 GCA_035253445.1 Mycobacterium sp. | reverse complement strand
AGGGCTCAGGGCTGCGGCTCTGGCGACCCCGCCGCGTCGTCCCCCCGCAGCCTGGCACGCGAGATTCCCAAGCAGGCCGGAGCCGCATCATGACCGACGAGAGCCGCAAGGCGCTGATCGACGAGACGCTGGAGAAGCTGTCTGGCTGCCTTGAGTCTGACGGAGATGGCCCGAGCCGTGCTGGAACAGTTCGCCGCCACGCTGCTGGTAGACCTCTGGCGCCGCCATCCCTTGACACGCCAGGAGTGGGAAGCTCGCGAGAGGGCTGGCTTGTGTCCCGAATGCGGACAGCGGACATGCCCGCGCACGTGCCGGAAGTCCTTTTTCGACGCTGCGTACTCGGCAGGGTTCCACGATGGCGCGAATAACCTGCACCGCCACGGACACGCATTCGTGGTGGCGATGATGGATTTCGGCGCCTACGATGACGGCGGTGAATCGGACGCACTTGGTTGAGGCTGGCGGGCCAGTAATCGCCACCATGGACACTTCCCTACGCAACGCCGAGATCCGTCGCTGGCGCCAAGACGGGGCGACCCTCCAGCAGATCGCGGAGAAGTACGGACTCACACCGGCTCGGGTGGAGCGGATCGTACGTGAGCGAGCGCATGGCCGGCCGTGCCCGAAGTGCCAGAGCGATAGCCGGACACTCGAGACTCGGCATCGCGCCCGCTTCACCTATCGACGTCACGAGTGTCTCAGCTGCGCATTCCGGTGGCGGAGTCGTCAGTATGACGATGTTCTGGCGACGTTTCACGTGAAACGCGCTACAGGTAGCGTAGCGACTTAGGTAGCGCATCTATACAGTGTGGATACTGTGCGATCCACGCTGCTCGCCTTTCTGTTTTTCCTCTGCGCTTCTCCTGTCTCGGCGCAGATCGTCCCTCTTAACGCGCCCGCCGTCGCGGTGTTCACCCACTCCGGGGAGAACACTGTCGGCTATCGCCTCTACATCGACAACCAGACGGCCGGCGGCGACGTCGCCGTCTCGGCCTTGTCGGGCGGTGAGGTGCGGCTGCCTATTCCGGCGCAGGTTACGGCTGGCCGCAAGGTTCTTCAGGCCGCCGCCTTTAATGCCTTTGGTGAGACGCGGTCGCCGGCCCTCGCCTTCTGTGTGGGCGATGCCGCGGCGTGCTCACCGCCGGCTCCTGGCGGGCTGCGGATTGAGCTGACGGTGAAGGCGGCGGCGGTGCTGGAGCCACAGGCCGATGGCACTGTCAAGCTGCGCGTAGACGGCGTAGACGCCTCCGTGGTGGTCAAGTAGCCGGATGGTTCTTGGTCGCGTCACGGCTATCGTCCCGAGCCGCAACGAGCGGTTCCTCTGCTCAACTGTCAACGACCTGTTGGCAAAGGCGCGTGGGGACCTTGAGCTGATTGTAGTGTGCGAGGGCTATTGGGAGCACGGCCTGCCGGCCGATCCGCGGCTGAAGATTCTGCACCACGGTCGCGCCAAGGGGATGCGGCCGGCCATCAATGCCGCCGTGCAGATGGCGACGGGCCAGTACCTGCTGAAGTCAGACGCGCACTGCCTCTGGGCTGAGGGGTATGACGAGACCCTAAAAGCCGACTATCACGAGGATAACTGGATCCTGACGTGCCGGCGCTACGCGCTCGATCCAGAAGCGTGGAGCATCGACGAGAGCAATCCTCGGAAATACCCGATCGACTACCACTACCTCAGCTATCCCTATACTGGCGAGGCCACAGCCGGATTGCACGGCACCGAGTGGCGGAAGCGCCGCGATGAGCGGCCGCACGTGCTGCTTGACGACGAGATGAGCAGCCAGGGTTCTGGCTGGTTCATGTCGCGCGGCCACTGGGATCGGCTCGGTCCCCTCGAGTCGGCCAAGTACGGCAACTTCCAGCACGAGTTCCAGGAGCTCGGGCTGAAGACGTGGCTCGGCGGCGGCGCAGTCAAGGTCACGAAGCGCACCCACTACGCGCACCTGTTCAAGGGCCAGCGGTATGGCCGCGGCTACAGCCTCGGACGGGACGGGCATCGACAAGGTTCTGAGTTCTGCACACGTTTCTGGATGGGCGACGAGTGGCCGCAGCGCGTCCGCGACATGCGCTGGCTGATCGAAAAGTTCAACCCTCCCGGCTGGCCGTTGGACCTTGATGCGGTATTCCGGAGGGCTGCGTGACGCGCCGCGACATGGCGGCCAACTTCGCTGAGCGTGGGTACGCCAAGGGCGCCGAGATCGGCGTCGAGCAAGGGCTGTTCTCCGAGACGCTGTGCCAGCAGATTCCTGGCCTGAGCCTCCTAGCTGTCGATGTCTGGACTGTGAAGCCCGGATACCGCCGGCACGTGACGCAACCTGAGTTGGACCGCTTTGAACGCCTCGCGCGCATGCGGCTCGAGCGCTACGGCGTCACGGTGGTCAAGGGCCTAAGCGTTGACGTGGCAAAGCTGGTGTCGGACGCCTCACTCGACTTCGCCTATATCGACGCGGATCACTCAGAACCAGAGGTGAAGGCCGACATCGCCGCGTGGCTACCGAAGGTGCGATCGGGCGGGGCAATGGCGGGGCATGACTGGAACCTGCTCGGCGTGGAGAAGGTGGTCCGGTCGTTTGCGGAGAGCCGCGTCTTCCTGACGAACGAGCGGTCGCCGTCGTGGTGGTGGATCCGTGGCTGACCTTAGTATCTGCA
>DATFCF010000945.1:0-2740 GCA_035253445.1 Mycobacterium sp. | reverse complement strand
CGATACAGCATCGTGACCGCCCCGGGTCCGGGCGATCCTCCGAGGGTGAAGACCTTCCGATACGACCTGTACACACCGACCACACGGGCACAGTCGAACGGCGCCGGACACGGCCACGGCGGCAGCACCGAACCAACCGCTGACCAAGGTGCGCCGGCCGAGCCAAGGATGACCTCGCAGTTCCTCGCGTACGACGAGGCCTACACCGGCGGCGTCTCGCTGGCCACCGGGTGGGTCGCCGGTGCGGAAGGCGGCGCGATGAGCGTCATCACCGGGCAGCTTTCCGGAGATGGCACGGTACGGACTTGGTCTTCCGGGTCACGGCTGGACGGTGAGCCGAAGATGTACACCCAAAGTCCTGCGCATCATTCGGGCGATGTCGTGTTCGCCCAGACCGCATCGTTCGCACCGTTCACCGGCGCGACGCCGGGCGTCACGGTGGCGACCACCAGCACCACGACCGGTGCCGAACTTCTGACCAGCGGTGCGGGTCCCGGCGGCTCCGAGGTCCGCAAGTACGGCCTCGGGCGCGCCGCACCGGACGCGAAGACCCTGGCGCCGACGCTGTTGACCACGCTGCCGACGATGCCCGGCGCGACCGGTGCCGCAGCGCTGGCTGGACGCTGACTCGCGACAGACGCCGAGTTCCCCGCCAGTTCATCTGTGCCTCAGGCACATCCGGGGCAGGATGTACGTGTCGTCCGGGTTGCCGAGGAGTATCGGAATGAGTCAAGTCCATTTGGGGCACATCTTCCATGTGGCGGGCAGCGCCACGGTGACCCAGGCCGCCGACGCGCTGGTGTCGATTCCAGACGGTGCGTTGGTGATCGATGACGACGGGCGGATCACGTTCTGCGGTGAGCGGGATGCCATCCCGGCGCAACACGCGTCGGCGGCCGTGTTCGACCATCGTCCCGGATTCTTGCTGCCCGGCTTCGTCGATACCCACATCCACTTTCCGCAGACCTATGCCGGGGACTCCTACGGTGGCGGTCAGCTGCTGGAGTGGCTCAACTTCTGCATTTTCCCGCCCGAATCACGTTTGGTTGACCCGGAATTCGCGCGGCAGGCGGCCGTTGAATTCTGTGCGCGCCGACTCGCGGTGGGCACCACCGCCGCGATGGTGTTCGGCTCGGCGTTCCCGCACGCGCAGGATGCGCTCTTCAGCGAGACTCAGCGCGTCGGACTGCGGATCGTCAGCGGCCGGGGCATCCAGACCGTCGGCGGTGAGACCGCGGCGCCGCTGCTGACGTCGGAGGAAGACGCCATCCGGCTGACCCGCGAGGAGATCGACAAGTGGCATGCCGCCGACACCGGCGATGTCGACACCGCACTGCTGCATGTCGCGATCGTTCCGCGGTTCGCCCTGTCGGTGACCACCGAGACGTTGAAGAACCTCGGCGAGTTGTACGACGAGGTGCGTGATCGCGGTGTCTACGTGCACAGCCACCTGAACGAGAACAATCGGCCGGGTACCGGTGAGGTCGACACCACCAAAGAGGCGTACCAAGTCAATTCGTACCTCGACACCTATGACGGAAAGTTCTTGCCGGGATCAGCCGTCGGCGGCAAGAGCCTGCTCGGCAGACGAACCATCCTGGCCCACTGCGTGCACTGCCAGGACGCCGAATTGGAGCGGATGGCCCAGACTCAGACGTCGATATCGCACTGCCCGGTCTCGCAGCTGTTCCTGGGGTCGGGCACCATGCCATGGAAACGCACTGTGGCGTCGGGCGTAAACATCTCGGCGGGAACGGATTTCGGCGGGGGAGACGAATGGCTGATCCCGCGGGTGCTCGGCGATGCGTTCAAGGTGCACATCACCGAGCCCGGCGACGACGGGGTTTCGATGCACCCCGCGGAGATGTTGTTCATCGGCACGCTCGGCGGCGCGCGGGCGCTCGACATGGAGGACCGCTTCGGCAATTTCGACGTGGGCAAGGAGGCCGACTTCGTCGTCGTCGATCCGTCACGCACCCCGGCGTTGCACGGCGCCGTGACTCATGCGGTGCGTTCCGGCGACCCCATGCTCGCGCGTGATCAGACGCTGTTCCTGCTGCTGATGGGAATGCGCGAGACGTCCATCGCCGGGGTCTACGTTAACGGCCGCAAACTCACCTATACGGATCGCGGGACGCGATACCGGCAGGCCTTCCACTCGGCGTCCTCGCGGAGGAAGTCGATGTCCAGGATCTTGGTGTCCTCGTGGCGATCAACAGTGCAGCGATCGTCAGCGCGGCGACCGCCACGCCGGCGATGAGGAACCCGTGAGAGCGATGCAGCCGCACCCGTTCAGCGTTGCCGATGACCGCCTGCGGGGTTCATGCGACTCGCCGTCGCGAAGAAAGTTAAACTTGAGCGGAACAGACTCAATCTTGACGACGTTGAACAACGCGACAAGGCTTTTCTAGACGATTGGAGGCAGTCGTGGATTCTTTCAACCCGACGACCAAGACACAGGCGGCGCTGACGTCGGCGTTGCAGGCGGCCAGCTCCGCGGGCAACCCGCAGATCACCCCTGCCCACCTGCTGATGGCATTGCTCACCCAGAACGATGGCATTGCCGCCCCGCTCCTCGAGGCCGTCGGCGTCGAACCCGCGACGATCCGCACCGAGACGGAGCGCCTCATCGGACGGCTCCCCAGCGCCAGCGGCGCGGCCTCGCAGCCGCAACTGAGCCGGGAGTCGCTGGCGGCGATCACGACCGCCCAGAACCTGGCGACCGAGATGGACGACGAGT
>DATFCF010000944.1:0-2515 GCA_035253445.1 Mycobacterium sp. | reverse complement strand
TCGCCGAGACAGTTCGGTCATCGGTCCCAGGGTAGCGGTCAGCCCGCGATGTCCCGAAGCGGCTGCGGCAACGACCTTTTCGACCGCTGCGGGCCCAGCACGGCGGCACCGAACGGCCGTGTCAGCAGCTTGTGCGCGACGGCATTGACCTCATCGAGGGTGACGGCGTCGATCTTGGCGAGGGTGTCGGGGATGCTGCGGTGCTCACCGTAGTTCAACTCGCTGCGGCCAATTCGGTTCATCCGCGAGCCGGAGTCCTCGAGGCCGAGCACAAGTCCGCCGCGCATCGATCCCTTCGCGATCCGGCATTCGGCTTCGGTGATGCCGTCGCGGGCGACCGTCTCGAGTACGTCGATCGTCACCCGGACCACTTCGTCGAACCGTTCCGGCTGGCATGCGGCGTAGATCGACAGCGCTCCGCTGTCGGAGAAGGTGTCCACGGTGGAATACACCGAGTACGCCAAGCCGCGCGTTTCCCGAATCTGTTGGAACAGACGCGAACTCAGGCCACCGCCCAGAGCGGTGTTGAGCACCGACAAGGCCCATCGATGCTGCCAGTGCCTGCCAGGCGTGCGCACACCCAGCGACAGGTGCGTTTGTTCGGCGTCCCGGTTGACCAGATGCAGCGCCGGCCGGCCGGTTACCCGGCCGGTGCCCTTGCGTGGCGGCAGCGGGCTGCGACCACGCACCAGCCTCGGCCCGAAGTGCTCGCGCACCAGCCCGACCACCTCATCGTGCTCGACATTGCCTGCGACCGCCACCACCATCCGCTCGGGAACGTAGCGGCGGACGTGAAACGAATGCAGTTGCGTCCGAGTCATCGCCGATACCGAGTCGACACTGCCGATCACGGGGCGGCCGACAGGATGGCCATCGAACATCGCCGACAGGAACACATCACCGAGCGTGTCCTCCGGGTCGTCGTCGCGCATCGCGATTTCCTCGAGTACCACGTCGCGTTCGAGCTCGACATCGTCTGCGGCGCACCGTCCTCGCAGCACCACGTCGGCGACCAGATCGATGGCCAACTCGAGATCGGTGTCGAGCACATGGGCGTAGTAGCAGGTGTGCTCGCGGGCAGTGAACGCGTTCAGCTCACCGCCGACGGCATCGACGGACTGCGCGATGTCGACCGCGGTGCGCGTCGGAGTCGACTTGAACAACAAGTGTTCCAGGAAGTGCGCGGCGCCGGCCACGCTGCGGCCCTCGTCGCGCGAACCCACGTTGACCCAGACACCGACCGATGCCGAATGCACCGAGGGGATGTACTCGGTGACGACCCGAAGGCCACCGGGAAGCAGTGTGCGCCGCACCGCGGCAGCTGTTTCGCTGCCGCGATGCTGACCACGCAACGACGCCGACTTACGAGCCGGTGGTGGCATCAACAGGCGCATCCGCGCTGGCAGGCGCGTCCGCTGTTTCGTCTTCGGCGACGAGGACCAACGAGATCTTGCCGCGATTGTCGATGTCGGCGATCTCCACCCGCAGCTTGTCGCCAACGGTGACCACGTCTTCGACCTTCGCGATGCGCTTGCCCCTGCCGAGCTTGGAGATGTGCACCAGCCCATCACGTCCCGGAAGCAGCGACACGAACGCACCGAAATCGGTTGTCTTGACGACGGTTCCGAGGAACCGCTCACCGATCTTGGGCAACTGCGGGTTCGCGATCGCGTTGATTTTGTCGATCGCGGCCTGCGCCGAAACGCCATCGGCGGCGCCGACGAACACCGTGCCGTCGTCCTCGATGGAGATCTGCGCGCCGGTCTCCTCGGTGATGGAGTTGATCATCTTGCCCTTGGGCCCGATCACCTCGCCGATCTTGTCGACCGGCACCTTGATCGTGGTGATCCGCGGCGCGTACGGGCTCATCTCGTCAGGCGCGTCGATGGCCTCGGCCATCACCTCGAGAATCGTCAACCGGGCGTCCTTGGCCTGCGACAGCGCACCCGCCAGCACCTGCGACGGGATGCCGTCGAGCTTGGTGTCCAGCTGCAGCGCGGTGACGAATTCCTTGGTACCGGCGACCTTGAAGTCCATGTCGCCGAAGGCGTCCTCCGCACCGAGGATGTCGGTCAGCGCAACGAAGCGGCGCTCGGTTGTTTTGCCCTCAACCCCGTCAATTTCTATGTCGTCGGACACCAGGCCCATCGCGATGCCGGCCACCGGCGCCTTGAGCGGAACCCCGGCATTCAGCAGGGCCAGCGTCGACGCGCACACCGAACCCATCGACGTGGAGCCGTTGGAGCCCAGCGCCTCGGAAACCTGCCGGATCGCGTACGGGAACTCCTCGATGCTCGGCAGCACCGGGACAAGCGCCCGCTCCGCCAGTGCGCCGTGGCCGATCTCGCGACGCTTGGGCGAACCGACGCGGCCGGTCTCACCGGTCGAATACGGCGGGAAGTTGTAGTGGTGCATGTAGCGCTTGGTGGTCTCCGGCCCCAGCGAGTCGATCTGCTGAGCCATCTTGATCATGTCCAGCGTGGTGACGCCGAGGATCTGGGTCTCGCCACGCTCG
>DATFCF010000943.1:0-7851 GCA_035253445.1 Mycobacterium sp. | reverse complement strand
CCAACGACGACGTCCTGCTCATCGACACTGAAAACCGGGTACGCACGCTGACGCTGAACAGGCCGAAGTCACGCAACGCGCTATCAGCGGAGCTTCGCCGGTGTTTCTTTCAGGCGCTGCGCGATGCCGAGACCGACGATGCCGTCGACGTCGTCATCCTCACGGGCGCCGACCCGGTGTTCTGTGCCGGGCTGGACCTCAAGGAGCTCGGCGATTCCTCGGAGCTGCCGGACATCTCGCCGCAGTGGCCACCGATGACGAAGCCGGTGATAGGTGCGATCAACGGTGCCGCGGTGACCGGCGGCCTGGAGCTCGCGCTGTATTGCGACATCCTGATCGCTTCCGAGCAGGCTCGGTTCGCCGATACGCACGCCCGCGTTGGACTGCTGCCCGGTTGGGGTCTGACGGTGCGGCTGCCGCAGAAGGTCGGTGTCGGCATGGCCCGCCGGATGAGCATGACCGGGGACTACCTGTCGGCCACCGACGCTCTGCAAGCCGGATTGGTCACCGAGGTGGTGGCGCACGAGCAGCTGCTGCCGGTCACGCGGCGAGTGGCGGCGTCGATCGTCGCCAACAACCAGAAGGCGGTGCGCGCAATGCTGGCCTCGTATCACCGCATCGACGACGCCGGCACCCGCGAAGGCCTGGCGATCGAGGCCGAGTCGTCAGCCCAGTGGATGAGCAGCGCCACCGGCGACGACATCGCCGCCAACCGCGATGCGGTGCTGCAGCGGGGACGGGCGCAAGTCCGCTAGCTGTCGACGGTCACCGGCCGAATACGAGTCCGCTCAGAGCGGCACCCCGAAGGGCGCTTGTTCTGCACCATCGCACGTGGTGCAATCTATGGACTGTGTCGCCGTTCGAACGATGAATCGCCGAGTTCTTTGCCGAACGGAACGTTATCGGGTACGTGGAGGGTGTAATCCTTGAAACACTTCTTCATTAGCTACACCTCAAGTGATCGCCGTTGGGCTGAATGGATAGCGTGGGAACTGGAACACGCAGGATTTGATGTGTTTATTCAGGCCTGGGATATTCTGCCTGGGAGCAACTTCGTCACCCAGATGCGCTTGGCTTCCCAGGAATGCGAGCGCACGATTGCCATATTGTCGAATGCCTACCTTCAGTCTGTTTACGCAGAATCAGAATGGAATGCCGCTTTTGCGGACGATCCAACTGGTGAGAACCGAAAATTAATTCCGGTCAGAATTGAAGACTGCAAACCCCGCGGCATTGATCGACCCATTGTGTATCTTGACTTTGTTGGTTTGAGAGAAGATCAAGCGCGAGATCAATTGCTAAATTGCATCACCGAAGCACGGTTGAAACCGCAAGAGCGACCCGCGTCACCGTTCGACGTTCCCGAGTTCCCCGGCAGCGATCACTCCCCCGAGTCCGAATCGGCGCCCTCGTGGAACGTCGGAATAGTAAGCACCGAATTCATTGGATTGAGCAGACAGAAGGACCTTACATACGAAGCAAACGAATTGCAGCTTGAATTCGGATTGCTTGGCGCGACGGTGTATCTTCTCGACCCCCTCCGGATCGCCCTTGGCATTCGCGACGGCAACGCTGCCGTCGGATATGTTGACGAGAAAGAGGTTAACTGGGAATTCTTCGACTCCCTGGACACTCTGTTGGTCCGGCGTACACGTGCTGATGACACTAGCATTTCGGACGCCATCTATGACCTCATCTCATTTCTCCCTGAAACGAACCCGTCGCTCGACATAATCGATCCCCCCAAGAGCTTTACGAAACCGATTTCAAAGGTACCTTCCCTGCTGCAACGGGCAAAGGCGGGAATCAGCCAAGGGACACGTCTTGTCGCTAGCCGCAAGGCCATCCAACGAATGTCGTCAACGTTCGAGTATCCCGTCGTCGTGAAGCCGGTCCGCGGATGGCAGGGGATAGGCGTGCAAAAATGCAGCAATGCCGCCGAACTAGCCACATATCTCCAGCGGACCGACAACGATGGATCGGGAGATAGTGAGTTTCCCGTAATTATCGAGCGATTGTTACCGGTCGAGGATGAATTTCGAGTAATCGTCGTCGGGGATGAGGTCATTGGCTGTGTGAGCAAAAAGGAAGTCCCGGGTGAGGTTGCCCGGAATCGGGCTAAAGGTTCGTCTTGGACGCTGGCGGATGCCCGAGAAGTGACGGAGCTCGCGAAGGCTGCCACCCGTGCTCACAGAATCAGCATCGCCGGCGTCGATATAGTCCGAACCGATCAGGGCTATGTCGTGATCGAATGTAATCGCAATCCGCAGTTTGCGGCATTCGACCGCGCCTCCGGACAAACAGTGGCGAAGAATATTGCGTCATACGCTCTTCAAACGCACCGAGCCAGCAGGAAACCGAACGTATCGCCGTGACTTGCGGCGGTGCAGCCGATAACAGCATCGGCAAGCCGCGATGCGGTGGTGCAGCGGGGAGGGCGCAACTCCGATGAACAAGGCGCACGAGGCGTGCGGCAGCGACGAATGGCGGCAGGCGATCCGGGAGGTGATCCTGCCCTGGGCGTTGGGCGACGTCGACCTTGGTGACGACGTGCTCGAGGTCGGACCCGGATATGGCGCCACCACCGACGTACTCAGCGAGGCAGTGCCGCGACTCACCTCTGTCGAGATCGACGACGAGCTGGCGGCCATGCTTATCGAGCGCTTCGCCGGTGTGCCCACGGTGGAGATCGTGCACGGCGACGCGACGACCCTGGACTATGCCGACGGCCGATTTTCCGGCGCGGCATGCTTCACGATGCTGCACCACGTCGCGACCAACGAACTGCAGGATCGACTGTTCGCCGAGGTTGCCCGCGTGCTGCGCCCCGGCGCTGCACTGGTGGCCAGCGACAGCCTGGCCAGCGCCGAGCTGCGAGCCCACCACGAGGGCGACACCTACAACCCGGTCGACCCTGAGGGCTTGCCGTCGCGGCTGGCCGCAGCCGGATTCGTCGACGTGGACGTGCGGACCAATCCGTACGGATGGGCGGTCGTCGCGCGAACCGCGGAAAACTAGTCCGCCGGCAGCCGGGCGACAGTCCGCCCTAAGCCGTGCCCGGCACCAACCAATGGCCGGACACGGCGCGCCAGCCGACGAACACCAACCGCAGCACCATGAACGTCGACAGCCCTGCCCAGATGCCGAGCAAATCCCAACCGAATACCAGCGACAGCCAGATCAACGGCAGGAATCCGACGAGCGCGCTGATCAACGTCGCATTGCGCATGAACTTCGCATCGCCCGCACCGAGCAGCACGCCGTCAAGCGCGAAAACGATTCCGGCGACCGGCAATTGGGCCACCATGAACCACCACGGCACGCCGATTGCGTCGAGCACCGAGCCGTCGTCGGTGAATACGTTGGGGATCTCCGATGCGCCGACGGCGAAGATGCCGGCGAGCACCGCTGAGGCCGCCGTCGAGAAGATCGTCACCCGCCACGCCACCGACTTGGCGTGTGCCAGCTGCCCCGCCCCCAGTGCCGCGCCCACCAGCGACTGCGCGGCTATCGCCAGCGAATCCAATACCAGCGCAAGGAAATTCCACAGCTGCAGGACCACTTGGTGGGCAGCCACGGCGGCCGCACCGAATCGGGCGGCGACGGCTCCGGCCGACACGAAGCAGGCCTGAAATGCCAGCGTGCGCAACACCAGGTCACGACCCATGACGACCTGAGCGCGCAACACGTGCGGCTGAACTCGCAGTGGCACCCGCTCGATCAGCAGCGCACGGCAGAACAGCAGCGCGGCAAGCCACTGCCCCACCAGATTGGCGACCGCCGAGCCCGCCAATCCCATCCGCGGCATGCCGAGCCAGCCGTACACCAGCAGCGGACACAGCACTGCCGACACCGCGAATCCGACGACGACATAGCGCAGCGGCCGGCCGGTGTCCTGCACACCTCGCATCCAGCCGTTACCCGCCGCGGAGACCAGGATTGCCGGCACACCCACCACCGCGATCCGCACCCACGGCATCGCCGCGTCGGCAAGGTCACCTCCCTCAGAAGACCCTGCCAGCGCGGACACCAGCGGCACGGCCGCAGCTTGCACGACGATCACGATGAGCGCGCCCAGTCCGAGTGCCAGCCAGGTGGCCTGCACGCCTTCGCCGACGGCCGACGCCCGGTCACCGGCACCGAAGAAGCGAGCCGAGCGCGCCGTGGTGCCGTACGACAGAAAGGTCATCTGCGAGCTGAGTGTGCTCAGGATCAGGCCGCCGATGGCCAGGCCGGCGAGCGGGATGGCGCCCAGGCGTCCGACGACGGCGAGGTCGAACAGCAGATAGATCGGCTCGGCGGCGAGCACGCCGAGAGCAGGAAACGCCAGTGCGGCGATCCGCCTACCGGTGGCGGGCGCGACGGGGAAGTCGCCTTCTGGTTCAGCCAAGGCGCCCGCTGACGGCGTCAGCCAAGAGCACTGCGTAGCGCCGCAACGACCTCGTCGGACGATCCGGTCGCCGAATAGCCGGCGGCCAACCGGTGCCCGCCGCCGCCGAATGCGCTTGCGACGGCTGCCAGATCGTACGACTTTGCGCGCATCGACACCGACCAGTGCGCCGGCTCGATCTCCTTGAAGACCGCGGCCACCTCGGCCTGCTGCGTGGTACGCACGATGTCGACGATGCTCTCGACTTCCTCCGGCCGAGCATTGGCCCACTCCTGGTGTCCCACAACGGCATACACCAGCCCGCGACCGCCCGCGGCGTCGGGCAGCAGCCGCGCAGAGGCCAGCACGCGCGACAGCATCGGCAGCCATGCGAACGGATGGGTGTCGAGCAGGGCGCGGCTGATCGAGGCGTTGTCGACGCCGATGTCGACCAGCCGAGCCGCCAGCCGGTGCGCGCGGGCACTGGCCCAGCGGAACGATCCGGTGTCGGTGGTCAGCCCGGCATACAGGCAGTGCGCGACGCCGATATCGATCGGCTTGCCCCAGGCGTCGAGTAACTCCGCGACCAGCATGGTGGTGGAGTCCGCGGACGGGTCGACGAAGTTGGCGGTGCCGAACAGCAGATTGGAGGCATGGTGGTCGATCACCAGCACCTCGCGACCGGGATCGGCGAGCTCACGCAGCGCGCCCAACCGGTTGACGCTGGGAATGTCGACGGTGACGACCAGATCGGCGTCGCGGCGCATCGCATCGGGTTCCACCAGCAGGTGCCCACCGGGCAACGACTTCAGGGATTCGGGCAGATCGGCAGGTGCGGCAAAGCTGACTTCGACGCTCTTACCGGCGTGATCGAGCACCAGCGCCAACGCGAGGCCCGCGCCAATCGTGTCGGCGTCGGGATAGACGTGGCACACCACGCTGACCGTCGCCGAGCCGGCCAGCAGGTCAGCCGCGCCGCGTGCGTCGACCCGCGCGCCTTCGATTACAGGCGCATCAATCATCTTGTCGATCGCGGTCACCGGTGTCCTCAGCGTCGAGCCCATCGTCCCCGGCGTCCTCCACCCCCGTAACACGGTACGGGTCCGCGTCGCCTGCGTGCTTGGCACCCTGCCTAACTCTCGCCAAATCCTCATCTGCGGCGCGCGCCCTGGCAAGCAACTCTTCCATGTGCGCGGCGGTATCAGGCACCTTGTCGAGGACAAACGACAAGGTCGGCGTGTACCGCACGCCGGTGCCTGCGCCCACCCTGGTTCGCAAAGTCCCCTTCGCGCGCTCCAGCGCAGCGGCAGCGGCCGCGTAGTCGGGTTCGTCCTGCAGGGTCTGACCGCGCACCGTGTAGTACACCGTCGCATCGTGCAGGTCGCCCGTCACCTTCGTGTCCGTGATGGTCACGAAGGCCAACGGGGGATCCTTGATCTCGAACTCGATCGCCGAGGCCACGATGGTGCCGATGCGTTTGGAGAGCCGTCGTGCCCGGCCCACATCGACCACTAGGTGCGCTCTTTCTCAACCAGTTCGTACGTCTCGATGACGTCGCCTTCCTTGATATCGGAATAGCTCAGCGTCAGACCGCATTCGTAGCCGTCGCGCACCTCGGTGACGTCGTCCTTCTCCCGTCGCAGCGACTGAACCGTGATGTTCTCCGTGACGACGACGTTGTCACGCAGCAGCCGCGCCTTGGAGTTGCGGCGAATGATGCCCGACTGGACGAGGCAACCGGCGATGTTGCCGACCTTCGACGACCGGAAGATGGCGCGGATCTCGGCGCGACCGAGTTCCCGCTCCTCGTAGACCGGCTTCAGCATGCCCTTGAGCGCGCTCTCGATCTCGTCGATGGCCTGGTAGATCACCGAGTAGTAGCGGATCTCCACGCCTTCGCGGTTGGCCAGTTCGGTGGCCTTGCCCTCGGCGCGGACGTTGAACCCGATGATGATCGCGTCCGAGGCCGACGCCAGGTTGACGTTGGTCTCGGTGACACCGCCGACGCCGCGGTCGATGACGCGCAGCTCGACCTCGTCGTCCACCTGGATGCCGAGCAGGGCTTCCTCCAGCGCCTCGACGGTGCCGGCGTTGTCGCCCTTGAGGATCAGGTTCAGCTGACTGGTTTCCTTCAGCGCCGAATCCAGGTCCTCCAGGCTGATCCGCTTGCGGCTACGCGCGGCCAGCGCGTTGCGCTTGCGAGCACTGCGCCGGTCGGCGATCTGGCGGGCGATGCGGTCCTCGTCGACGACGAGGAAGTTGTCACCGGCACCTGGCACCGACGTGAAGCCGATGACCTGCACCGGTCGCGACGGCAGGGCCGCCTCGACGTCCTCGCCGTGCTCGTCGACCATGCGGCGGACGCGACCGTAGGCGTCGCCGGCCACCACCGAGTCGCCGACCCGCAGCGTGCCGCGCTGAATCAGCACCGTGGCCACCGGACCGCGACCGCGGTCCAGATGCGCCTCGATCGCGACGCCCTGCGCCTCCATGTCGGGATTGGCCCGCAGGTCCAGGGCGGCATCGGCGGTCAGCACAACCGCCTCGAGAAGGGCCTCGATATTCGTGCCCTGCTTGGCGGAGATGTCGACGAACATCGTGTCGCCACCGAAGTCCTCGGCCACCAGGTTGTACTCGGTGAGCTGCGACCGAATCTTGGCCGGGTCGGCGCCCTCCTTGTCAATCTTGTTGACCGCCACCACGATCGGCACGTCAGCCGCCTGAGCGTGGTTGATCGCCTCCACCGTCTGCGGCATCACGCCGTCGTCGGCGGCGACCACCAGGATCGCGATGTCGGTGGCCTTCGCGCCGCGGGCACGCATGGCGGTGAACGCCTCGTGACCCGGGGTGTCGATGAAGGTGATGGGACGCACGGTGCCGTCGAGGTCGACTGCGACCTGGTAGGCGCCGATGTGCTGGGTGATGCCGCCGGCCTCGCCCTCACGGACGGTGGCATTGCGGATGGTGTCCAGCAGTCGGGTCTTGCCGTGGTCGACGTGGCCCATGACGGTCACTACCGGTGGGCGGAACTCGAGGTCGTCCTCGCCACCCTCGTCTTCGCCATAGGACAGGTCGAAGGACTGCAGCAGCTCGCGGTCCTCGTCCTCCGGCGACACGACCTGCACAACGTAGTTCATCTCGTTGCCGAGCAGTTCGAGCGTGTCGTCGCCGACCGACTGGGTCGCGGTGACCATCTCGCCGAGGTTGAACAGCGCCTGCACCAGCGAGGCCGGGTTGGCGTCGATCTTCTCGGCGAAGTCGCTCAGCGATGCGCCGCGGGCCAACCGGATGGTCTCGCCATTGCCGTGCGGCAACCGCACGCCGCCGACGACCGGCGCCTGCATGTTCTCGTACTCAGCGCGTTTCGCCCTCTTGGACTTGCGGCCGCGCTTGGGTGCGCCGCCGGGACGACCGAAGGCGCCTGCGGCTCCGCCGCGCTGGCCTGGCCGTCCGCCGCCACCACCTGGCCGGCCGCGATAGCC
>DATFCF010000942.1:0-3505 GCA_035253445.1 Mycobacterium sp. | reverse complement strand
TCAGCATATTGCGCGGCTCCTCGAGATGTGCGCCGATGACGCCGCCGCAAGTGAGCATGGACCACAACCGATTCTGGGTGGGATTCTCGCGCTCGCAGGCGCCGCACCGATCCCTTCGGGTGCATTGGGTGCGACCGGTGCCGCCGTATTGGCTCGCGCAGAGCGTTTGGCCGCCGGATCAGAAGCTGGATTCGGCCGAAACGCATTGACGTCCGCCGTCATCGCGATCATGGCGGGCGGCCCGCTGGCGACCGCAGTGCTCGCCGTTACCGGCGCCTTTTTCTGTCGAATCTGGTAGCTCAGTACTCGATCAGTCGGGTGACATACGGCGTCATGCCGCTGGTGCGCACGGGTGACACCTTGACCTGCGACCCCGTGTAAGGGGCTTCGAGCATCATGCCGTTGCCGAGATACATCGCTTCGTGCTGGCTTGCGTTGGGGCCGTAGAAGATCAAGTCGCCGCGGCGCATCTGTGACGACGGAATCTTGCGTCCGGCGTTGTATTGAGAACCCGAATAGTGCGGCAGCTTGATACCGACACCGGCGAACGCGTAGAGAATCAACCCCGAGCAGTCGAACCCGACCGTGTTGGCGCCTTGGTCGATACCGCGCGACGGTCCGTTGGCGTCGCCTCCGCCCCATGAGTACGGCACCCCGATCTGCGACATCGCCCTGCGGATGACGAACTCTGATGCTTGTCGCCCGTACACCCGGGGGATGCGGCTATTGGTGATGCCCGGATCCGCCGCAGCGGGAGCACCGCCACCGAGGTTGATTCCCAATCCTGCCAAAAACTTTCGACCCAGCTCGGCCGTCACTTGCGCTGAGCTTGCCGAGATCTGCAGCACCGAGTTCACGATCTTCACCGGGTCGGCCACGTTGGCGCTGGGCACCATCGGCAATGTCGTGTCCCAATTGGAGGTGCCGGCGGGGGATGTCGCGCGATCCCAACTCTCGCCGGACGCTGGGGGAGTGGGTTGTGCCGGCGTGGTCACCGAATGCCGCGATGTGCGAGCGGCGTCCAGGCGGGCCTGCTTGTCGTTTCGCAGGACGACGAGCCGGTCGACTTCGGCCTGCTGTGCGCGGAAATTCTGCTGTGCCTCGGTCAGCGTCGTCACCGCGGTGTCCATGCTGCGCTGCGAATCGGCGGCCGCCTGATCGGCCTTCTGCTGAGCGGCCCGCGCTGCCGACTCCTTATTGGTCAGGTCGGTGCGCGTTCGCGCCAGATCGGCCAGCGCCTGCTGAAAGCTCAGGGCCAGCGTCTGGCCAGCGGACGCGTTGGCGAGGACTTCTTCCGGGGTGGCACCGACAAGAGTCGACCCCGGCGGACCGTTGACATACGTTCCCGCTGCGAAGTTGTCGAATCGCTGCTGGGCGGTCGCGATTGCGACGTTGGCATCCTCGACCGCTTGTTGGCTGATGTCGAGCTCGCGTTGCGCGGCAACGGCGGCGTCGCGGGCGGACTGTACGTCGGTGATCGCCTTGTTCACGCCTTCCTGCCGCACTTGGATGGCCGCGCCCAGATCATGCAGCTGCTGATCGGCCTCGGCGACTTCGGCGATCAGTTCAGCGATTTCGGAGCCGTCGCCGCCTGCCACGTCATGCGCGGCACCGGCCACCGCCATGCCATTCGTGGTGAGCAGCAGAGTCGTCGCGGCCGTCATCAGGGCGCGCATGATTGGCCGCATCCGAACACTCCTCGCCGCGGGACAAGGCCCCACATCTACGTAGTTAGGCCGTACGTAATCGCAACGTACATCACGGAGACCTCAAAAGGAACAGCAGCCACAACTGTCACAGCGCATCAGTTTGGTCACGGTGCGTAGCATCGGCGCTCATGCGCGTTCTGGTGCAGCGAGTGACATCGGCGTCGGTGATGGTCGACGGGCAGGTGGTCGGCGCCGTGCGCCCGGACGGCCAAGGGCTTCTCGCCCTCGTCGGCGTCACTCACACCGACGACACCGACAAGGCGCAGCGCCTTGCCGAAAAGCTTTGGCAGCTGCGCATTCTCGACGATGAGATGTCGGCAAGCGACGTCAACGCGCCGATACTGGTGGTCAGCCAGTTCACCCTGTACGCCAACACCACCAAAGGCCGGCGCCCGACTTGGAACGCGGCGGCGCCCGGCGCGGTCGCCGAGCCGCTGGTGTCCGCGTTCGCCGACGCACTGCGGCGGCTGGGCGCACAGGTGCAAACCGGCGTGTTCGGTGCGCACATGCACGTCGAGCTCGTCAACGACGGGCCGGTGACGGTGCTCCTCGAGCTGTGACCTACTGGGTCGCCACCGGGGGAACGCCCTCCGACGGCTGCACGATGACGAAACCCTGGCCGTAGAACGACACCTGGACTGCTTCGCCTGATCCGCGGCCGATCAGCGCCCCCGCCTTGAAGCTCGTCTTCAATTGCGTCTGCAGGTTCGCCGACCATGCCACCACCGCGTTGGTGTCGGCGAAGGTCGGTGCTTCCGCCGCATTGAGGACCACCGGCGGGCCGTCAGTGGTCAGCGCCACCCATCCCGTGCCGCGCAGCGTCGTGTTGAACAGGCCGCCGGTCGCGATGCTGCCGCCCTTCACCCGCTCGATGTTCCAGTCAAGGCTCGACGAGAACGCCAGCACGTTCTTACCGCTGATCGATAAACCGGAGTTTGTGAGATTCAGCAGATGCACGTCGTTGGCTCGCTCGGCGAGGAACACGTCACCCTGGCCTTGGCACCGCATCAACGGCAGACCCTCGCCGGTCAGCGCCTTCTTGAGGAACTTCGACGCGCCACCACCCTCGAAGGCGAAGTCCACATTGCCCTGGTAGGCGACCATCGACCCCTGTCGCGCCATGAACGGTTCGCCAAGGCGGACGCGCAGAAGCTTGGCATTCTGGTTGGCGATCGGCTTGGCTTCTTTTTCGCTGAACCGCCCGTCGACGAGATCGCCGGTGATGCCGGCGAAACCGTCACCGGACGGCTGGCCCATGGCGGCCGCCTGGGGCTGGGGCGGACCGCCTTGTGGCTGGGGCCCCTGCGGTTGGCCACCCATCGGCGCCCGGCCGACCTGGCCTTGGTGAGAGATCTGATCGGTCCAACGCTGCCCGTCCCACCAGCGGTACTCGAAGCGGCCTTCGGGATCGGGTTGCCAGCTTCCAGGTCCTGTTCCTGTCATGGGGACCAAACTAGGGCAACCACTGGCATTCTTGTGGCATGGCAAAGGAAATCGACCGGGTCCGGGCGCAGAGCGCCCTCGCGGTCATCAAGCAGCACCCGGGCATGGTGTTGTTCGTTGCGTCGCCGGCGATCATCGCGCTCGGCCTCGTGTGGTGGTTCGTCAGCCCGGCCCTGGCCGTGCTGCTGCTGATCGGGATGGTCGTCGGGGGCGGCGCTGTCCTGCTCATGAAGCGCTAGGTACCGACTGGCCCTGCTCGGCGGCGATCTCCTCGATCGTGACGCCGTCGAGTCGCTTGTCGAGAACCTCGATCATGTGGGGGCATTCCTCGACCGGATGATCCGCGGGACAGG
>DATFCF010000941.1:0-5055 GCA_035253445.1 Mycobacterium sp. | reverse complement strand
GGCCGGTTCTTCCGGTCCAGCGAGCTGAGCCGGCTCGACGACGGTGGCTGCGAGGTCTTGCGGCGGCTCGGTATCACGGATGTAGCCGATTTGCGCTCGCCCCGCGAGGTCGAAAAGCGGGGCCCGGGGCGGGTGCCTGCGGGTGTCCAGGTGCACCTGCTGCCGTTTCCCGACGTGTCAGCGATCGACGGCGAAGCGCCACACGAGGCCACGTTCCAGAAGATGATGAGCGAGAAGCCCGACGACGAGGACGTCGCCGTGGCCGCGGGTCGCTTCATGACCGAGGAGTACCTGCGGTTCCCGACGCTGGGTGGCGCGCAACGCGCTGTGCGACAGGTGATTACGCTTCTTGCCGACGGGCGGCCGGTGATCGCTCACTGCTTCGCGGGCAAGGACCGCACGGGGTTCACGGTCGCGACCGTGCTCGAAGCGTTGGGGGTTCCACGGGACGCGATCGTGGCCGATTTTCTGCGAAGCAACGCGGCGGTGCCGCAGCTGCGCGACCGAATCCTTGAGTCGGTCCGCGATCGTTCGGCGACGCCAGAAGTGGTCACGTTCGCCGAAGCGCGGCTGACCGACGAGATACTGGGTGTGCGCGAGGACTACCTCGTCGCCGCATACCGGTCGATCGAGGAGAACTACGGCGGGCTGCGGGGCTACCTCGCGGCGGCGGGAGTGACGGACGAAGACGTCGCGAAGCTGCGCGCCGCCCTGGTCGACTAGGCCCGATTACTGGGTCAGGTACACGCCGGCCACCCAGGCCATGGTCGCGAGTAGCGCACCGGCCAGCTCGACGCCGACCGACAGTGCGACGCCTTTCACCGCGTGTTTCGTCGACGTCCACGCCAGTGTCTGATCTCGGCGCTTGGCCAGCTCGGCCAGGTAGACGCCCAGCACGAAACCGATCACCAGGCCCAGGACAGGGACCACGAAGAACCCGATGATGCCCAGCACCGCGCCTGCCACCAGGCTCAACGTGCGCACATCGGCTGCCCGCATGCGTCGCATCGGCCACAAATATTTGATCAGGGTCGCAGCGCCCAGCAGCGCGGTCACCACGCCGAGCGTGACCCATCCGGTGACGTTGTTCTCAATGGCCGCCCACACGGCAATCGCGGCGAACACCAGCAGTGTCCCGGGCAGCAACGGCACCACGATGCCGACCATTCCGACGGCGATTGCCAGCGCTACAAGGACGATTCCGCCGGCGCTCACGCAGCGAGCCTACGACGTCACGGGCGCTTTCCGCGCACCCATTGGATGGTGCCGAAACTCTTCGTCCGGATTCCGACAAGACCGTGGTCTTCGAAGATGTCAGCGAGTTCGTCGTCGGTGAAGAAGTGGGCCCCCGTGTTGGGCAGCAGCCGGATCAGGCCGCCGGCCCGTCCCGCAGTAGGCACCATGACCGCCATCCGGCCGCCGGGCCGCAGCACCCTCACCATCTCGGCAAGGGCCGCGGCCGGGTCCGGTATCAGCTGCAGCATCGCGATGGAGGTGACCGCGTCGACGGTCTCGGTGCGCAACGGCAGCCGCTGCGCGTCGGCCCGCAGGAATCCCACGTTCGGCCCGGCCTCGGCGCGCACGGCTCGCGCCAGCATCGGCTCGGAGATGTCGACGCCCAGAGCGAGCCCGTCCGGGCCGGCGGCGCGTCCCAGCGAAGCGGTCACGTTCCCGGGCCCGCTCCCGACGTCGAGAGCCACACCCCCCGACGGGATGTTCAGCCATTCGGTCGGCTGCTGCCAGGCGGTCATCACCCTGCGGGCCAGCGACTGCGCGTTGTCGTAGAACATCGACCCCAGAGGCGATGCCCACACGGCCTGGATCACGCCATTGTTCTTCGGCGGCAGGTCATCGGCGGCGATCCTGCCCAGCAGGTCGAGATAACCCTTACCGACATCCGGGTTTGCGGGCGGATCGACCAGCAGGTCCAGCGCTCGTCGTAACGCGGGCGGCACCGTGGTGTTCAGTTGATCAGTCACGCCTTTCCACGGTACGCCGCCGTTGCGGCAACCAGCTGCCCGGCGAGGTCGAGAAAATCCGTTGCTGTGACGTCGAATTCGCCGTCCTTCACCGCGTGCGGTTGCCGGCCGGGGCCGTATTCCGAAGGCCGGGCGACATAGCCGGTCATCAGTCCCGCATCGCGCGCCGCACGCAGATCGCTTGGATGGGCGGCGACGAGCATCAGGTCAGCCGGGGCCACGTCGAGCAGGTCGGCGCAGCCGAGATACGCCTCCGGGTCGGGTTTGTAGTGGCGGAAGAGTTCGGCGGAGATCACGCAATCCCACGGCAGTCCGGCGCGCTTGGCCATGTTGGTCAGCAGCGAAACGTTGCCATTGGACAGCGTCGTGACGAGGAACCGCTCCTTCAACCGGGTCAGGCCTGCCACCGCGTCGGGCCACGGGTCGAGCCGGTGCCAGGCCCGGTTGAGATTGTCGACGTCCTCGTCGCTGACGGACGCGATGCCCGCCGCCTCCAACAGCTCGACGAGGATGCCGCGGTGGAGGTCGTCGATTCTCGTCCACGGAAGTTCGCCGCGGCGTACGCGATCCATCGCCGGGGCATATCCCGCGCGCCACTCGTCGGCGACTGTCGACCAGTCCTGCGTAACGCCATGGCGTTCGCCGAACTCCTCGAGCTCGCGAATGATGCTGGAGCGCCAGTCGACGACGGTGCCGAACACGTCAAAGGCCAATGCTCGCGGGCTCATCGTCTGTTCTTCGCGCAAGCGCTCATCACACCTACGGCTCCAGCACGACCTTGCCGAGTACCCCGCCATCAGCCAGGCACTGCAACGCGTCGGCGGCCTTCGACAACGGAAACCGAATCGGCTCAGGCGGTCTCAGGCCGGCCTCGACCAGCTTCCTGACGCCGAAGCCGAACAACGACTGCGCGCCCGGATTCCGGTTGACGAACTCGCCCCATCCGACACCGACGACGCTCACATTGCGCAGCAGCAGCCGGTTGACCTTGACGGTCGGAATCCCGCCCGCGGCAAACCCGATCACCAGCAGCCGGCCCTCGGTGGCCAGCGCACGGATCGCGTCGTCGAACACCGCACCGCCAACGGGATCCACGACCAGGTCGACGCCGCGCCCGTCGGTCGCTTCCTTCACCGCCTGAAGCCACCCGTCCCGCAGCGGCAGCACCACGTCGGCGCCCAGCGACGAGACGAAGTCCGTCGCCTGCGGCCGGTGCACCATCGCGATCACCCGAGCACCCATCGCCTTGGCGATCTGAACCGCCGCCGTGCCGACACCACCGGCCGAGCCGAGCACCAGCACCGTCTCGCCCGATCGCAGCGCACCGCGACGGGCCAGCGCGAAATACATTGTGTAGTAATTCCCGAGCAGCGAGGCGGCCGCTGCGTCGTCGACGTCGTCGGGCGTTGGCAGCACCCGCTCCGGCGCGACCGCCACCTGCTCGGCGAAACCGCCGAGCATGGTGAAGGCCGATACGCGCTGGCCCGGCTTGAAGTCGGATTCTGATGGCGCAGAACGCACTACGCCGGCGACCTCCATGCCCGGGATGAACGGGGGCTCCAGCCGAAGCTGGTACTCACCGCGCAGCAGCAACAGGTCGGGGAAGCACACCCCGGCCGCACCGACGTCGACGATCACTGAAGTTTGATCGTCACGTACATCGTCGACGTCGGTGTAGACCAGTCCCGAAGGGCCCGAAAGCTCCCGAGCGACAACCGCTTTCATGTGTGGCCGGTCAGCCGAGGTTGAAGGTGGCCCGCTGCGCCGCAGACAAGTCGGTGATTTCGCCCCACTTGGCCGCTACGTCGTCGACCGACGGCACACCGTCGGAGAATGTCACGCCCTCGTTCTGGAACAGCGCGGCGCGCTGCACCTTGCCGCCGCCGACGATGAACACCGATGCGGTGTCGGGCAATTCCTCCGTCATCAGGTAGGCCACGATCGGCGCCACGTACTCCGGCGTCAGCTTCTCGAACACCTCGGGCGGCAGGATGTCCTGCGTCATCCGGGTGGCCGCGATGGGCGCGACGGCGTTGGTCTTGATGTCGTACTTCGCGCCCTCCTGGGCCAGCGTGTTGATCAGGCCGACCAGACCGAGCTTGGCCGCACCGTAGTTGGCCTGGCCGAAGTTGCCGAACAGGCCGCTGGTCGAGGTGGCCACGACAACGCGGCCAAAGCCGTTCTCGCGGAAGTGCGGCCACGCTGCACGGATGACGTTGTATCCGCCATACAGGTGCACCTTGAGTACGGCGTCCCAGTTCGCGAACTCCATCTTGTGGAACGTGCCGTCGCGCAGGATGCCCGCGTTGCTGACAACGCCGTCTACCTTGCCGAACTCGTCGAGCGCGGTCTTGATGATGTTCTCCGCGCCCTCGGGCTCGGCGACGCTGTCGTAATTGGCCACCGCGCGGCCGCCGGCGTCTTTGATCTCGGCGACCACCTGGTCGGCCATCGCCGAACCAGCGCCCGTGCCGTCACGCGCACCGCCGAGGTCGTTGACGACGACACTGGCGCCCTCCTTGGCGAGCGTCAACGCGTACTCGCGCCCGAGCCCGCCTCCGGCACCGGTGACGACGATGACGCGATCCTGCACTCCTGGCATCAATCTCCCTTTCTAGAACAGCCGCCTAGCGAGCTTCCAAGCCTTCTCTGTATACGGGGGATAGATGAAGGCGCCGACATCGGGTCGCGTCATCTTGGTCATCACGGCCTTGCGGTGGCTGAACTCCTCGAAGCCGAACCGGCCGTGGTATGCGCCCGTTCCTGACGGTCCGACACCGCCGAACGGCAGCTTGTGCGTCGCGAAGTGGAACAGCAGGTGGTTGACCACCATGCCACCCGCCGTGACTTCCTTGACCACCCGCTCGCGGATGCTCTTGGTCTTGGTGAACAGGTAGGCCGCCAACGGCTTCGGCCGCGAGTTGACGAAAGCGATCGCGTCGTCGAGAGATTGGACGGTCACGATCGGCAGGATCGGCCCGAAGATCTCATCGGTCATCAGCGGCTCGGCCGGATCCGGGTCGACAACGACGGTGGGCTGGATGCTGATCGTCGACGCATCGGAGCCGCCGCCGAT
>DATFCF010000940.1:0-4658 GCA_035253445.1 Mycobacterium sp. | reverse complement strand
AGCGCGGCGTCGACACCGAACGTCTGCTGATCTCGGCCGACGCTCATCTGCTGATGCCGTATCACGTCGCCATCGACAAGGTCGTCGAGCGCTACGCCGGAAGCAAGAAGATCGGCACGACCGGCCGCGGTATCGGCCCGTGCTATCAGGACAAGATCGCCCGCATTGGGATCCGGGTCGCCGACGTGATCGACGAATCGCGGTTGTCCCAAAAGATCGAGGCCGCACTGGAATTGAAGAATCAGGTGCTGGTCAAGATCTACAACCGCAAGGCGCTCGACCCGGCGGAGGTGGTCGAGAGCCTGCTGGCCCAGGCCGAGGGATTCAAGCACCGCATCGCCGACACCAGATATCTGCTCAACGCCGCGCTCGAAAATGGTGAGACGGTGCTGTTGGAAGGCTCGCAGGGCACGCTGCTCGACGTCGACCACGGCACGTATCCCTTTGTGACATCGTCGAATCCAACTGCGGGCGGCGCGTGCGTCGGCTCGGGCATCGGGCCCACCCGCATCACGGCGGTGCTCGGAATCCTCAAGGCCTACACCACCCGCGTTGGTTCGGGTCCGTTCCCCACCGAGTTGTTCGACGCGAGCGGCGAGTACCTGGCCAAGACCGGCGGCGAAGTCGGCGTGACGACGGGCCGCCGTCGCCGCTGCGGCTGGTTCGACGCGGTCATCGCACGGTATGCGACCCGCGTGAACGGCATCACCGATTACTTCCTCACCAAACTCGACGTGCTGTCCAGCCTCGAAACTGTGCCGGTGTGCGTGGGTTATCGCGTCGGCGGCAAGCGCGTCGACGACATGCCGATGACCCAGTCCGACATCGCCAACGCCGAACCGATCTACGAGGAGCTGCCCGGCTGGTGGGAAGACATCTCCGGCGCCCGTGAGTTCGACGATCTGCCCGCCAAGGCCCGCGACTATGTACTTCGGCTGGAAGAGATTGCCGGAGCTCATGTTTCGTGCATCGGTGTCGGCCCCGGCCGTGATCAGACCATTGTGCGCCGCGACGTGCTGGCGGCGCGGTCGTGACGGACGACCCCAGGCTGCTCGACCCCGACTACGACAGACACGGCGGATTCCCGAACTTCCAACCCGCCGAGCCGGGTCCCGGATTCGCGCGGTTTCTGATCGCGATGCGGCGGGCACAGGATTTGGCGGTGTCGGCGAATCCGGACACCGAAACCTGGGAAGAGGCCGCCGACCGTGCGGAAGAGTTGGTGAAGCTGCTCGATCCGTTCGAAGCGCCAGAAGGTGTCGGACCGGCCAATCGGGTGCCGAGTCTGCCGGGCGCGGGCAGCCTGCTGATGCCGCCGTTCCGGGTGGTCAAGTTCGAGCCCGAGGGCGTCGAATTGAGTGTCCAGTTCAGCCGGTTCGCCGTCGGCGGCAATTATGCCGTGCACGGCGGTGTGTTGCCGTTGCTGTTCGACTCGGTGTTCGGCATGGTGATCCACGCCGCGGGACGTCCGATCAGCCGCACCGCGTTCCTTCACGTCGACTACCGGAAGGTGACGCCGATCGACACACCGCTGATCGCGCGCGGCTGGGTGCGCGAGACCGACGGCCGCAAGGCGTTCGTCAACGCCGAACTGCGTGACCCCGAGGAGAACCTGCTCGCGGAGGCCCACGGTCTGATGATTCGGCTGCTGCCCGGCCAGCCGTGAGCGAATTCGCGATCTCACCGCAGTTTCGAGCGCTTCAGTGACACCATGACGGCGTGACGAGTCACCCTCCCGATCGCTCCTTGCGCCGGCTTTCGACGCCACGGGCGGCGGCGTTGGCCGGGGTGTTGTTCGCGCTGCTGTTCGGCGCCGCCCTCATCTTGATCCGCATCGCCCTGCCCGAAGGTGCCGCACCTGGATCCCAGTGGATCGACGACCCAGGCCACCGCATCAAGATCGCGTCGATCCTGATGCCCTTCGCGGGCATCGCATTCCTGTGGTTCATCGGGGTGGTGCGCGATGGCTTCGGTGGCTTCGAAGACAAATTCTTCTCGTCGGTGTTCATCGGCAGCGGATTGCTGTTCTTGGCAATGATCTTCACCGCCTCGGCGGTCGGTGTGG
The DNA here is from genome assembly GCA_035253445.1 of Mycobacterium sp. Lineage (GTDB taxonomy): Bacteria > Actinomycetota > Actinomycetes > Mycobacteriales > Mycobacteriaceae > Mycobacterium. Next base: position 2,593 of record DATFCF010000940.1, on the reverse strand, counting down.
CACTTTCGCACAGCGGTGCCGATAGCGCCGTATTCGGCCAGATGCTGTTGCTGACACTCAGCAAGACCTACGCCCTGCGGATGGCGGCGGTGTTCATGATCTCGCTGGCCACCATCTGGCTGAAGACGGGCTTGATGCCGCGCTGGCTCGTTGTCGTCACTTACCTTGTGGCGGTGGCACTTCTACTCGCCAGTGACCTCACAGTGTGGCTGGTGCTGGCGTTCCCGACCTGGGTCTTGGTGGTCAGCGTGCTGCTGCTGGCGCCGGCCGGCGTCATCGACCTCGATCGTGATGACGCTGGTCGTTCGACCGACGGCAGGTAGCCAACCCGACCTCGAGCGCGCCGACGCCGTGGCACGAAGCGTCACTCCAGTCACCGTTGGTACCCGGGGGTCTGTTCAGAACAGTGGTATCACATGCGATAGCACGTTTCGAATAGGCCTAGTGCCCGCAATTTCGCGTCGGGAGTGACGGATGTGAGCGTCAGCCCACCACCCGCAAAGCCTGTGACGGACAGAGCTTTACGGCCTCGCGGACATGCTCCAGCTCGTCCTCAGGCACTTCGTCGACAAGCACCACGACGATGCCGTCGTCGTCCTGATCGAAGACCGCGTCGGCCACCATCACGCAATTGCCCGCACTGATGCACACGTCGCGGTCCGCTGCCACTTTCACCAGCTCACCTCCAACGATCGCAGACCGTAAATGAAGTGGAACGACCGGAACTGCACGTCATCGAAATCCTCGGCCAGCGCAAGCGTCGGGAACCGGCGCAGCAACGCAGGGAACGCGATCCGCATCTCCATCCGGGCCAGCGGCGCGCCGAGGCAGTGATGCACTCCGTGACCGAATGCCAGGTGACCGATCGCGCCGCGACCGATGTCGAGCACCTCGGGGGAGTCGATGAAGCCCGGATCGCGATTACCCGACGGCAAGGAGAGGAACACCAATTGGCCTGCCGGAATCGCAACCCCGGCGATCTCGACGTCGGTGGTGGTGATCCGCGGAATCGCACTGTGCACGATCGACAACCAGCGCAGCAGCTCCTCGACGGCGGGCCCCACGGCGTCGGCGTCGTCGCGGACAGCTGCCAGTTGCTCGGGATGGCGCAGCAGCGCCAGGGTGCCGAGGCCGAGCATGTTCGACGTGGTCTCGTGGCCGGCGAGCAGAAGCAGGCTCGCGATGCCCCGCAGCTCGTCGTTGGTGAGTTCGTCGCCGTGCTCGCGCACCAACATGCCCAGCATGTCCTCGCCGGGGTTTCGGCGGGCTCCGGTGACCAACTCCGCCATGTACTCGCGGCCCTCATGTGCCAACTCCAGCCGTTCCGGAATCGGGATCGACAGATCGAGCTGGCGGGCAGACCGTCGCTGGAAGCCCTCGCGGTCGTCGTACGGCACGCCCAGCAACTCGCAGATCACCAACGACGGGATCGGCAGCGCGAAGCGCTCCACCAAATCCACTGGTGGCCCAGCGGTTTCCATCGCGTCGAGATGCTGATCGACGATCTCGAGAATCCGCGGTTCGAGCCGCTTCATCCGCCTGACGGTGAATTCCCCGGTGAGCATGCGGCGTAGCCGCTGGTGCTCGGGCGGGTCCAAGCCGAGGAGGTTTCCGGCGTTCGCGCTGGCCCGTTCCTCTGCCGATATCTCCGGCGCCCCTGGCACGGCGAAGCCCGGTGGTCGGCCGTTGGAGAACCGCTCGTGGTCGGACAGCACCTCCTTGACGTCGTCGTACCGGGTGACGAGGTAGACCTCCATGCCGAACGAGTTGATGATCGTGCGCACGCCCGCGGTCTCACGGAGCTCCCGAAGTTCCTTGATCGGGTTGAACGCATCGCGCCTCATGTGCAGCGGCAGCGCTGCAGCCTGGGTCATACACCGACGCTACTCGCGAAAAACAAACCCCTCGATGAGCTCGCTGACAAGGGCGGGGTTCTCCAGCCCGGCGAGGTGGGCCACACCTTCGAGCACCGCGGTCGCCGCATCCGGAATCGCCGCGGCCATCGCGATCGTCTCGGTGAGCGGGAACGTCGCGTCTTCCGCCCCGGCGACCACAAGGACCGGCGTCGTCACCCGCGACAGCAGCGCACGCTGATCCGGCCGGTCCGGCACCACGCTCTTGACCGCCCAGGCACTGGATTTCACGTCCACGGCCTGCACGCTGCTCCGCACGAACTCGACGACATCGGGGCGGGTCGCGAATGTCGTCGGGCCGAGGAAGGCCTTGAGCACCGAACGTGTCAACGGCGGCCGAATCCCGCCAAGCAGCTTGGCCATCCGAAGCAGAAATCCGTACTCGAGCTTCTGCCGCGCACCTGCGGCAGACGCGGTGCAGTTCATCAGGACGGACCGGCCGACGCGGTCGGGATACCTCGCGGCGAAGGTGCCGCCGATCATCCCGCCCCACGAGTTGCCGATGAAGTGTGCGCGCTCCACACCCAGGCCGTCGAGAATATCGACGATGCAGCGCGCGCAATCATCGAAAGTGAATGGGGCCGTGAGCTTTTGGCTGCCGCCGTGGCCCGGTGGGTCGACGAGGATGACTTGCCGCTTCGCGCTGAAGTGGTCGGCCTGCGCCGCCCACATGTCGCCGG
>DATFCF010000939.1:0-3359 GCA_035253445.1 Mycobacterium sp. | reverse complement strand
TTCCTGACCCGGTTCCAGCGCGAGGCACGCGCAGTCGCCCGGCTGAAGGATCCCGGGCTGGTCGCCGTCTACGACCAGGGCATTGACGGCCAGCATCCCTTTCTGGTGATGGAGCTCGTCGAGGGCGGCACACTGCGGGAGCTGCTGCGCGAGCGTGGGCCCATGCCGCCGCACGCCGTCGCCGCAGTCCTGCGTCCCGTGCTGAGCGGTCTCGCGGTGGCACACGGCGCCGGGCTCGTGCACCGCGACATCAAGCCGGAGAACGTGCTCATCTCCGACGACGGCGAGGTGAAGATCGCCGACTTCGGTTTGGTTCGCGCGGTGGCCGAAGCCAAGATCACCTCGACCAGTGTGATTTTGGGCACCGCCGCGTACCTGTCGCCGGAGCAGGTCGCGACCGGCGACGCCTCTCCCCGCAGCGACGTCTACGCCGTCGGCATCCTCGCCTACGAGCTGCTGACCGGCGCCACCCCGTTCACCGGAGACAGCCCGCTGGCGGTGGCGTATCAGCGGATGGACAACGACGTGGCACCGCCCAGCCGCGTGATCGCCGGAGTGCCACCACTATTCGACGATCTGGTGCGCCAAGCCACCGCCCGCGATCCGGCCGGACGATACGCCGACGCCATGGACATGGGTACCGAGCTGGACGCGATCGTCGACGAGCTGGGCCTGCCCGACTTCCGGGTGCCCGCGCCGCGCAACTCGGCCCAGCATCTGTCGGCGTCGCTTCACCGCAGCCGGGTCAGCCAGCAGCGCGCCGCGGCGCCGGTTGCCGCGCCGCGTCAGCACACCCGCGAGCTCACTCGCGATGACTTACAGCCCGTCTCGCCGGACGACGATCTCGAATATCAAGGTGTTTCAGGGCAATTTGCCGGCATCGACATCGACGAGTTCCATTGGGCCCGCCAGCGCGCCAAGCGGGTGCTGCTGTTCTGGGTGGTCGCGGTGCTGACGCTCACCGGGCTGGTCGCCGCCGCCGCATGGACGGTCGGCAGCAATCTTCCGAACCTGATCTAGTCGCGCAGCATCTCCGCGACGAGGAACGCCAACTCGAGGCTCTGCTGGGTGTTCAGCCGCGGATCGCACGCGGTCTCGTAGCGGCCGGCCAGGTCGGAATCCGAGATGTCCTGCGCACCACCGAGGCATTCGGTGACGTTCTCGCCGGTGATCTCGACGTGGATACCGCCCGGATGGGTGCCCAGCGCGCGGTGCACCTCGAAGAAGCCCTGCACCTCGTCGACGATGCGGTCGAAGTGGCGGGTTTTGTATCCCGTCGACGACTCGTGGGTGTTGCCGTGCATCGGGTCGCACTGCCAGATGACCTGATGGCCGGTGGCCTGCACCTTCTCGATGATCGGTGGCAGCAGATCGCGGACCTTGTTGTTGCCGAGCCGGCTGACGACCGTGAGTCGGCCCGGCTGGTTGTGCGGATCGAGCCGTTCGACGTATTCGACGGCCAGCTCCGGGGTCATCGTCGGGCCGATCTTCACCCCGATCGGGTTGGCGATCACCTCGGCGAACGCGACGTGCGCGCCGTCGAGCTGGCGGGTGCGCTCCCCGATCCACACGTAGTGCGCGGAAAGGTCGTACAGCTTCGGCTCACCACCCTCGGCGCTGCCTTCATTGGACAGCCGCAGCATCGCGCGCTCGTAGTCGAGCACCAAAGCCTCATGGCTGGCGTAGATTTCGGCGGTTCGCAGGTTCGGGTCGCTCACCCCGCACGCGCTCATGAACCGCAGACCGCGGTCGATCTCGCCGGCCAGCGCCTCATAGCGGGCACCGGCGGGCGAAGTCCGGACGAATTCCCGGTTCCAGTCGTGCACCAGATCCAGCGACGCAAGGCCACCCGACGTCAGCGCACGTACCAGGTTCATCGCGGCGCTGGCGTTGGCGTACGCGCGCACCAGCCGCGACGCGTCGTGCTCGCGCATCGCGGCGTCGGGGGCGAAGCCGTTGATCATGTCGCCGCGGTAGGACCTCAGGCCCAGCGCGTCGACGTCGGCCGATCGCGGTTTGGCGTACTGGCCCGCGATGCGGGCCACCTTGATCACCGGCATGCTGGCGCCATAGGTGAGCACCACCGCCATCTGCAGCAGTGTGCGGATGTTGGCCCGGATGTGCGGCTCGGTGTTGTCTGCGAACGTCTCGGCGCAGTCGCCGCCCTGCAGCAGGAAAGCCTCGCCGCGGGCCACGTCGGCCAGCAGCCCCTTGAGCCGCTCGATCTCCGACGGCACGGTCACCGGAGGAACACTCTCCAGAACCGTCCGCATGACCTTGGCCGTATCAGCGTCCCAGCTGGGCTGTTGGGCCGCCGGCTTGGCCAGGGCTGCGTCCAGCCGATGCCGCAGTTCGTCGGGCAATGGCGGCAGCGGAGGCAGCTGGTCGATGGGTACGTCGACGGTCCAGTTCACCCGTTCATGGTAACTGGGCGCCGATACCGCTTTTTTCTACGCCTGCGCAGGTAGGACGCCCGTGGTCATCAGCCGGAATCGAAGCAGATTGTGCCGTGCGTCGACCAGCGCATCGTGCGCGTCGCGTGGGCGCGGAGGCATCCGCGGCGAGCCGCGCTCCTCCCAGAACTGGCGCAGCTCACGGGTGAACCGCGGGATCGCGGGTGGCAGATCGGTCATCGGCCCCCACAGCTGGCACAGCACGACGTGGTCATAGGCGCCGACCCAGGCCCACAGCTCGATCGGCTCGTCGCCGTCCACGCCGAAGAAGTCCTCCAGATCCGCACGGATCTGTCTGCGCGAGCGCCACAGTTGCGACGCCGGCGACGGCAGCTTGGGCAGCACATGCTTGCGTACCCAGCTGCCTGCCCGTTCCGGATTGAATTCGGTTGAGATCGCGTAATATTCGCGGCCGTCCTCGGCGGCGACACCGATCGAGATCAACTCGATGGTGCGGCCGTTGTCGATGAACTCGGTGTCGTAGAAGTACCTCACACTGACGCCGTCTTCGGCTCGGCACGGTCCGGCGGAGCTGGGGCGGGGTGAATCTCGCGGTCGAGCTGTTGATCCACTTCGCTGTCCTCCGGGAAGTGCGGCTCGCCCGCGACGATGTGCTGCAGCCACAGTTTGGCCTGCACCACGGGCCTGCGCAGCCTGCGTTCGCGCACCAGTGCCCGATGCATCTTGCGCGGTCGATCACCGTAACGCCACCGCGCCCACGGCGCATGCGGGCGGGAAAGCCGGATCGCGCCGACGAACAGCAGCGGCGTGATGAACATGCCGACCAGCCCGGTCCACACCTTGCCCTTGAGCAGCACGATCACCGCGAGGGCGAGCGTGACCACGGCCAGGGCGATGACCGAGGCCCGCGCCGCGAGGGTGTGGTCTTCGCGCCAGATGCCGATG
>DATFCF010000938.1:0-2266 GCA_035253445.1 Mycobacterium sp. | reverse complement strand
GGCGGGCATCTCCGCACCGGAGACAATCCTCAAGCACGACATCGTCAGCGGATCTACCCGGGCGGCCCCTTTCGGTCCGGGCCACGAACCCGGCGAGTTCGTCTTCGTCCCGTCCGCGCCAGATGCGGGCGAGGACCAGGGCGTCGCGATGGGGTTCGTCTACGACCGCGCGTCGGACCGTAGCGATCTGGTACTGCTGGACGGTCAGACGCTGGAGACGGTCGCAACCGTGCACATTCCCGCACGCGTGCCGCACGGTTTCCACGGCAACTGGGTCCCCGCCGAGAGCTAGCATCGCTTCAGTGTCAGGGTGAGGTCACCGCTCTTTGCGGTGGTTGGATCTTTACACCTGGTGTCTGGCTCATAGCATCCGTGCCGCTTTCGGGTTGGCATGCATAGGTTTTGTCGGCATCAGGTGTGAAGGACCGGCCGGCGTGACTTGATAGGAGCGTGGCATCGCCCCCACTGAGATGTGTCCGCCGACCGGCCCAACTGTCACCTCACAGTGAATGGAGGCAACCACCATGGTTGTTGTTGGAGCCGATGTACACAAGCACACGCACACCTTCGTCGCCGTCGACCAGGCTGGCCGCAAGCTCGCCGAGAAAACGGTCACCGCGGTCACGGCTGGTCACGCCGAGGCGGTGATGTGGGCCCGTGAGCATTTCGGGGCCGAGATCATCTGGGCGATTGAGGATTGCCGGCATTTGTCGGCACGGCTGGAACGCGATTTGTTCGCTTTGGGGCAGAAGGTGGTGCGGGTCCCGCCGAAGTTGATGGCCCAGACTCGGGCCTCGGCACGCACCCGCGGCAAGTCTGACCCGATCGATGCACTGGCTGTTGCTCGTGGTTTCCTGCGTGAACCAGATCTGCCGGTGGCCTCGCATGACGAGGTGTCGCGCGAACTGAAACTTCTGGTGGATCGCCGCGAAGACCTTGTGGCACAACGGACGGCGACCATCAACCGGCTGCTGTGGCGAGTCCATGAACTCGACCCCGAGCACGCTCCCAAAGCCCGCTCGTTGGATCTGGCCAAGCATCGTGGAATCCTTGGCGACTGGCTGGACACCCAGACCGGGATCGTCGCCGAGCTGGCCCGCGACGAGCTGGCCGACATCACCCGACTCACCGAGACGATCAACGCACTGGCCAAACGCATCGGCGAACGCGTCCGTGAGGTTGCCCCGGCCTTGCTGGCCCTGCCCGGCTGTGGCGAGCTGACGGCGGCCAAGCTCGTCGGCGAGACCGCCGAGGTGACCCGGTTCAAGAGCGAGGCCGCTTTCGCCCGTCACGCGGGGGTGGCCCCGGTGCCGGTGTGGTCGGGCAACACTCGTGGACGCGTCCGAATGACACGTTCGGGTAACCGCCAACTCAACGCCGCACTGCACCGCATCGCGGTCACCCAGATCCGCCTCGTCGGCCTGGGCCAGACCTACTACCGACACCGGCTCGCCGAAGGCGACTCCACCACCGAAGCCCTGCGCTGCCTCAAACGCCAACTCGCCAGAGTCGTCTTCAGGCACCTACACACCGACCACAACAACCGTCAAAAGCCTTGCCAAATGGCAGCGGCTTGACATAGGAGAAACCTGTGCGCATTCTGCTTGCCGGTAAATCAGTTGTCGTCGGCCTGGTGCCGGCTTTCATTGTCACCGCGTTGAGTTTCGCCGCCGTAGCGCTGCCCCCCGGCGCGCCCGGTGCGGCGCCCCGGGCGGCCGCCGCGAATTGTCCTCAGGTGCAGGTGGTTTTCGCCCGCGGCCGAAAGGAATCGCCGGGTCCTGGCGTACTGGGCAACGCGTTTATCGACGCGCTCAGTTCGAAGGTCGGCGGCCGAAGCTTTGGCTCGTATGCCGTGCGATATCCCGCGGATACCGAGGTTGACATTGGAGCCAACGACATGAGCCAGCACGTCCAGTACATGATCAACAACTGCCCGGACACTCGACTGGTACTGGGCGGCTACTCGTTGGGCGCGGCCGTCACCGACGTGGTGCTTGCGGTCCCGATCTCCGCGCTGGGGTTCGACAATCCCCTGCCGGCCAGCGCCGATCAGCACATCGCTGCTGTCGCGTTGTTCGGCAATGGAAGTCAATGGGTGGGCCCGATCACGAACTTCAACCCGACCTACAACGACCGGACCATCGAGTTGTGTCATGGTGCCGACCCCGTCTGCAACCCGGCCGACCCGAACACCTGGAAAGAGAACTGGCCTGAGCATCTCGCGAGCGCCTACATCCAGGCCGGGATGGCCAATCAGGCAGCTGAC
>DATFCF010000937.1:0-9817 GCA_035253445.1 Mycobacterium sp. | reverse complement strand
CTCTTATACCAGATAAGTAACTACTAAAACTTTTGACGCTCCCGTAACACGTGATGTTCCTCACCCGAAACACCTGATAGCCGCATCGTGAGAGCGCACAACTCCTCACTTGCGGGCCTTGTGTCAAACGGTCGGGGAAGGACCGCAGTGATGAATATTCGTAACGCAGTCGTCAAGGGCCTGTTGGCCACCGCCATCTCCGGGGCGCTCGCAATCGTCCCGATGGCTCTGTCGGCGGGCACCGCCAACGCCGACTCCGTGAACTGGGACGCCATCGCCCAGTGTGAGTCGGGCGGCAATTGGGCCACCAACACCGGCAACGGCCATTACGGCGGCCTGCAGTTCAAGCCGGCGACCTGGGCCTCCAATGGCGGTGTCGGCAACCCGGCGACGGCGTCGCGCGCCGAGCAGATCCGGGTGGCCGAGAACGTCCTGCGCACCCAGGGGATCAAGGCGTGGCCCAAGTGCGGCCCCCGAGGAGCTACCCCCGCGGTCTGGAACAACGCCGGGGTGCCCGCCGCGCCTGCCATGCCTGCCATGCCTGCCGCGGCCAGCGGATGCGCCGCGATGCCCACCAGTGGCTTGCTCGGCTTCATCAACCCGCGGCAGATGTGCACCGCACTGCTCAACCCGCTGGGGACGTTCTCGGCGCCACGCTGAAGTCATCGCAGACGGTCACGCCGGCTCGACGTCGCGTTCACTCGGCAGGACAAAGGCCGACCGTGACGCCACGGTCGCTAGGTGGCGGGATACCAGCGCCTCCGGCCCCAGCACCGAAGCCCGGCTGGCCAGTGCGCTCAGGGATGCCGGCCGCAGGTTCACGATCCGTCCGATCAGCGCCGATTCGCGCACCAGCGAGCGCACCCTGGGCCTGCGAAACGCTGCGAACCGTCCGAACCCCGTCGCGAGGTCGGCATCGGCGTCGAGGAACCTGGCCAGGATCGCGGCGTCCTCCAGCCCCTGACAGCCGCCCTGGCCGAGGTGCGGCCGCATCGGGTGGGCCGCGTCGCCGACGACGACTATCGGCCCACGCGACCAGTGCCGCGCCTGGTCGCGGTCGTAGAGATCGTTGTGCAGGACATTCTTGGGGTCGGTCGCGGCCAGCACGGCCGGAATGGGATCGGCCCACGAGGCGAATCGGGACTTCAGATACGTCAGCTCGCCTTGCGGCGCGACCCTGCCCTCGGCCGCGCGTTCGGTGGCGAACCAATAGGTGTGGTCCGGCCCGAGCGGGACATGGCCGAACTCGATGCACGGCCCCATGACCTCGCCCGCGACGTCAGGGTCGAGGCTGTGTTCGGCCACCCCGCGCCACGCCGTGTAGCCGACGTATCGGTCGGACAGCGCGCCGTTGAGGTGGCGAGCCACGACCGAACGCGTGCCGTCGGCACCGACGACGGCGTCGGCCTCCCGCGTCGACGAGTCCGACAACCCCACGCGGACGCCGTCTGCGGTGGCTGTGAGTTCTCGCGCGGAAAGGCCGTAGTGAATGGTGCCTTCGTCGACCGCGTCGGCCAGCACTGTCGTCAGCGCGGACCGGCGGATCACCACCAGCGGCTCGCCGAGCGCCTTGACCAACCTCTCGTGGGCCGGATGGCGCAGCCAGGTGCCGTCGCGCCAGCGCAGCGCTCCCGCGGTCACCCGGCCGCCGGCATCGCGGACCGCGTCGCCAAGGCCGATCTCGTCGAGTGCGGCCAGCGCATTGGGCCAAATGCTGATGCCGGCACCGGACGAAGTTTTGATGCGCTCTTCGATAACGGTGACATCGTGGCCGCGGCGCTGCAGCGCGACGGCAGTCGCAAGGCCCGCAATGCCCGCCCCGATCACCAGGATCTGCCGCGCCATCCGTCGAAGGTAGCGCGGTGACGGCGGCGAACTACAGGTCGAATATCAACAGCGTGCTGGTGGCGGTCGCGACGACCGCCCCGCTGCCGTCGGTCACGACACCTTCGGCAAACCCGACGCGCGAGCCGGACTTCACCACCGTTCCGGTGGCAGTGAGCTGGCCGCTGGACAGCCTGACGGCCTTCAGGTAGTTCACCTTGATCTCGACCGACGTATAGCCCTTGCCTTGCGGCAGCGTGCTGTGGATGGCGCAACCCGTCACGGAATCCAGCAGTGTGCAGACCAGCCCGCCGTGAACGGCGCCGATCGGGTTGTATGCGGATTCGTCGGGCTGGCAAGTGAATACGACACATCCCGGCTCGGCGGAAACGACGCCGAACTGAAGTAGGCCGGAAATCGGCGGAGGCGACAACTCGCCGTCGATCATCGCCTGCAGAAAGTCGATGCCCGCCATCGTGAGTCCCTTGGCCGTGCTGGGCGCGGGGTCGTGCCACGTCACAGTGCGTGAGCGCGGCGACCCCCAGTCGGCACGGGCGTCGGTATCGGCTAGTTCTGCGGTCATCGTGATTCCTTCAGCTCGTGGAATGGTCGGTACCTGCGTTGTCGATCGGGGTCGTCGGGGATGACGGCGTGCACCCCGCCCCATGTCAAGAGGGCGTCGAGAACCGGAATGAGTGCCTCACCGGATTCGGTGAGCCGGTATTCGTAGCGCGGGGGAGCGCTTTGATATGGCGAGCGGACGACGACGCCCGCGTTCTCCAGCGCCTTCAACCGGGCCGCGATGCGGTCGCGGGGTGCGCCGGTGCCCCGGACGATGTCGCTGAAGTGGGTGGCTCCGAGCGCGATCTCTCTGACGACGAGCAGCGACCACCGTTCACCGACGACTTCCAGCGCCGCGGCGATGGGGCAGGCCCGCCCGGGCAGCTCTGCCAATGGCGCGACGGTCATGGGCGTCAGCGTGCCACAAGTGAGTTTGAAAATCAAACTCACTTGACGAACTCGCTTGCGGCGTGTGCTACCAAAGGGGCATGCCGACACCGTTCGATGACCTCGACGACTACATCGCGCTGCCGCGGGTTTCCGGCTTGGCAGTTTCGCCCGACGGGTCGCGGGTGGTGACGACCGTCGCCGAGCTCAACGACAAGCGCACCGAATACATCAGCGCCGTTTGGGAACTCGACCCTGCGGGCCGACTACCCGCACGGCGGCTGACCCGCGGAGTCAAGGGAGAGTCGTCGCCGACCTTCACCGCCGACAGCGATCTGTTGTTCGTCGCCGCCAGGCCGACCGAGGACGACGACAAACCCCCCGCATCCTTATGGCGATTGCCGGCTGCGGGAGGTGAGGCGGTCGAGGAGCTGGCGCTGCCCGGCGGTGTCGCGGGCGTACGCACCGCCCACGCCGCCCCGACCGTCGTGGTCGCGGCCAAACTGCTGCGATCGGCCTCCGACACCGACGATGACAAGCGCCTGCGGACTCTGCGCAAGGACAACAAGATCTCGGCGGTGCTGCACACCGGTTATCCGGTTCGGCACTGGGATCACGACCTCGGCCCGGACCAACCGCATCTGCTCGACACCGATGGGCCGCGCGATCTGACGCCGCAACCCGGTGACGCGTTGCGCGACGCGGACTTCGATGTCAGTCCCGACGGCGGGTTCGTCGTCACGACGTGGCATGTGCCCGCGCCGGGCGCGGCCATCCGCAGCATCCTGGTCCGTATCGACCTGGCCACCCGTGAGTGGATCACCATCGCCGACGATGCCGACGCCGACCTCGCCATTCCCACGATCTCACCCGATGGCACGTCGGTGGCGTTCACTCGCGAGACGTTCTCCACACCCGGGCAGGCGCCGCGAATCACACTGTGCCACATGAAATTCGGCGAGCCGTTTGCCGAGGTGGCAGTCGACTGGGACCGCTGGCCGACGTCGGTGTCCTGGTCTGCTGACGGCTCGGTACTGATCATGACCGCAGATGACACCGGTCGTGGACCGGTCTTCGCGGTCGACCCCGGCAACGGAGCGGTATCCCGGCTCACGGATGATGACTACACCTACTCCGACGTGCGACCCGCGCCGGGTGGCGTCATATTCGCGATGCGTAGTTCGTATGCAACTCCACCGCAACCGGTGCGCATCGATCCCGGCGGCACGGTCACGGAGTTGCCCTGTGTGGAGCCACCGCAGCTTCCCGGCACCCTGACCGAGGTGACTGCGATGGCCGACGACGGTCGCCCCGTCCGGTCCTGGTTGGCGCTGCCTGCCGGCAGTGAACCTGCGCCGCTGGTTCTGTGGGTGCATGGCGGACCGCTGGCAAGCTGGAATTCCTGGCATTGGCGGTGGAATCCGTGGCTGCTGGTTGCGCAGGGCTACGCCGTCTTGATGCCGGACCCGGCGCTGTCCACCGGTTACGGACAGGACTTCATTCAGCGTGGCTGGGGCGCATGGGGTTTCGCGCCGTACACCGACCTGATCGCGGCCACCGATGCGGCGTGCGCCGATCCGCGGGTCGACGAGACGCGTACGGCCGCGATGGGCGGTTCGTTCGGCGGCTACATGGCGAACTGGATCGCCGGACATACGGATCGGTTCGACGCGATCGTCACCCACGCCAGCCTGTGGGCGCTTGATCAGTTCGGGGCCACCACCGACGGCGCGTACTGGTGGGCGCGCGAGATGACGCCCGAGATGGCCGAACAGAACTCGCCGCATCGCTTCGTCGATCAGATCCGCACACCGATGTTGGTCATCCACGGCGACAAGGATTATCGCGTGCCGATCGGGGAGGCGCTGCGGCTGTGGTACGAGCTGTTGAGCGAGTCCGGTCTGCCCGCGGCCGACGACGGGAGCAGCCCTCATCATTTTCTGTACTTTCCGTCGGAGAACCACTGGGTACTCAATCCTGCGCACGCCAAGATCTGGTACCAGGTGGTGACCGCGTTTCTGGCCCGCCACGTGCTCGGTGAGGACGCTGAACTGCCGGAGACGCTCGGGTAGCGTCGCCTATATGAGCGCACCGGAGCCGCCCGGCCGGCGACATTCGACACAGCAGCGTGACTTTGACATCGTCCTCTACGGCGCGACCGGTTTCGTCGGCAAGCTGACCGCCGAATACCTGGCCAAAGCGGGCGGCGATGCCCGCATCGCGCTCGCGGGCCGGTCCCAGGACAGATTGCTGGCCGTGCGCGAGACGTTGGGGGAGACCGCGCAGTCCTGGCCGCTGATCACGGCCGATGCGTCGCAGCCGTCGACGTTGAACGCGATGGCGGCAAGGACCCAGGTCGTGGTGACGACCGTCGGCCCGTATCTGCGGTACGGGTTGCCGCTGGTGGCTGCGTGCGCGGCGGCCGGAACCGACTACGCCGACCTCACGGGCGAATCGATATTCATTCGGGAGAGCATCGACCTGTACCACAAACAGGCCATCGACACCGGCGCGCGCATCGTGCACTCGTGTGGATTCGATTCCATCCCTTCGGATCTCACCGTATACGCGCTTCACCGGCGTGCCGAGCACGACGGTGCCGGTGAGCTCGGCGATACCAACCTCGTGGTTCGCTCGTTCGCAGGCGGGGTATCCGGCGGCACCGTCGCCTCGATGGTGGAGCTCATGCGCGTCGCATCCACCGACCCCGAGGCGCGACGGCTGATGAACGACCCGTACACGCTGACCCCAGACCGCGGCGCGGAGCCCGAACTCGGCGCACAACCCGATCTGCGGTGGCGTCGGGGTCGCGACATCGCACCCGAACTCGACGGATACTGGGTCGGCGCATTCGTGATGGCCGCAGCGAACACCCGAATTGTCCGACGTAGCAACGCATTACTCAACTACGGCTACGGGCGCCGGTTCGAATACGCGGAACAGATGAGTCTGGGCCGCTCGATCGTCGCACCGGTGGCGGCGGCGATGGCGACCGGCGGCAACGCCGCGACGATGGCGCTTGGCAGCCGTTATTTCAACCGGCTGCCATCCAAGCTCGTCGAGCGCATCGTCCCGAAACCGGGCACCGGCCCCAGCGCACGCGCCCGCGAACAAGGCCACTACACGGTCGAGACCTACACCACCACCACGACCGGAGCCCGCTATCGAGCGACCATGTCGCAGAAGGGCGATCCCGGTTACAAGGCCACGTCGGTGCTGCTCGGTGAGAGCGGTCTGGCGCTGGCGCTTGACCGCGACCGGCTGTCGGACCTGCGCGGCGTGTTGACACCCGCAGCGGCGATGGGGGAGGCGTTGCTCGCCCGATTCCCTGCTGCCGGTGTGTCACTGGAGACGTCGCGCCTGAATTGATCGGCCGTAGCCGAACACCTGTTTACCAAGATCAACTGGACTAGTGTCGTCACCGCGGTTCTGCAACATCCCAGCAACGAAGGTGGACATGTCATGGCTGGTCTCGACGAACTCCTCGCAGAGATTCCCGTACAGGACATTGCGAGCAAGATCGGCGCAGATGAAGGCGAGGTGAACAACGCGATCCGCACGCTGGTACCTGCGCTCGTCGGCGGGCTGGCGGAGAACGTCGCGGCTAACGAGATCGACTCGAGCGAGCTCGAGTCCGCCGTCGCCCAGCAAGGCGCCAGCGGCCTGCTCGACGGCGGGGTCAGCGTCGATGCGATCGATGCGAAACAGGGCGACCAGCACGTCGCGCGCATCTTCGGGGGCAACGACAGCAATGCAGTCGCGTCGGCGTTGGCGGGAACGGGCGCCGGTAGTGGTGATCTGATCAAGAAACTGCTGCCGATCCTGGCGCCCATCGTGCTGGCGTACATCGGCAAGCAGCTCTCCCAGAAGAGCGCGGCCCCGGCAGAGACACAACCCCAGCAGGCGCCTGCCGGCGGTGGCGGGCTCGGCGACGTTCTCGGCAGCATCTTGGGCGGTGCGGGTGGCGGCGGGAACAACCCGCTGGGCAGCATCCTGGGCAGCGTGCTCGGCGGCGGCGGAGGCCAGAGCAATCCGATCGGGGAGATTCTCGGCGGGCTGCTCGGCGGCAAGAAGTAGCCGCCGCGGCTGAGCCAGGAAGACCGTCCCGGCGGGCGGATCACCGCACTTCATAGAATGGCGCGGTGACTGCCAGCCCTGCACCTGACGCCCGCCCCGGCGTGGACGCCCTGCCCAAGTCCTGGGACCCGGGTGCCGCGGAGGCGCAGATATACGAGGGCTGGGTAAACGCCGGCTACTTCACGGCGGACGCATCCAGTGGCAAGCCGCCGTACTCGATCGTGCTTCCGCCGCCGAATGTGACCGGCAGCCTGCACATGGGCCACGCGCTCGACCACGCGCTGATGGACGCGCTGACCCGGCGCAGGCGCATGCAGGGCTACGAGGTGCTCTGGCTGCCCGGCATGGACCACGCCGGGATCGCCACCCAGACCGTGGTGGAGAAGCAGCTGGCCGTCGACGGCAAGACGAAGGAAGACTTCGGCCGCGAGCTGTTCATCGACAAAGTGTGGGATTGGAAGCACGACTCCGGCGGCACCATCGCCGGCCAGATGCGCCGTCTCGGCGACGGCGTGGACTGGAGCCGCGATCGGTTCACGATGGACGACGGCCTGTCCCGGGCGGTCCGGACGATCTTCAAGCGGCTGTTCGACGCGGGGTTGATCTACCGTGCCGAGCGGCTGGTCAACTGGTCACCGGTGCTGCAGACCGCGGTCTCCGACCTCGAGGTCAAGTACGAAGACGTCGAGGGTGAGCTGGTGTCGTTCCGCTACGGCTCGCTGCGCGACGACGAACCGCACATCGTGGTCGCCACCACGCGTGTCGAGACGATGCTCGGTGACACCGCGATCGCGGTACATCCCGAGGACCAGCGCTACCGCGATCTCGTCGGCACGTCGTTGCCACATCCGTTTTTGAATCGTCACATCATTGTTGTTGCCGACGGACATGTCGACCCCGAATTCGGCACGGGTGCAGTCAAGGTCACGCCCGCGCACGATCCGAACGACTTCGAGATCGGCCTTCGGCACAGTCTGCCGATGCCGTCGATCCTGGACACGAAGGCCCGGATCATCGACACGGGAACGGTTTTCGACGGCCTCGACCGCTTCGAGGCGCGCGTCAAGGTACGCGAAGCGCTAGCTGAGCAGGGCAGGATCGTCGAGGAGAAGCGGCCGTACCTGCACAGCGTCGGCCACTCCGAGCGCAGCGGTGAGGTCATCGAACCGCGGTTGTCGCTGCAGTGGTGGGTCAAGGTCGAGTCGCTGGCCAAGGCCGCCGGTGACGCTGTCCGCAACGGGGAAACCGTGATTCACCCACCGAGCCTGGAGCCACGCTGGTTCGACTGGGTCGACAACATGCACGACTGGTGCATTTCCCGCCAGCTGTGGTGGGGCCACCGCATCCCGATCTGGCACGGCCCTGGCGGCGAGACCGTCTGCGTCGGTCCCGACGAAACCCCGCCGGATGGCTGGGAGCAGGACCCCGACGTGCTGGACACCTGGTTCTCCTCGGCGCTGTGGCCGTTCTCCACCATGGGCTGGCCGGACCACACGTCCGAACTGGCGAAGTTCTATCCGACCACGGTCCTGGTGACCGGCTACGACATCCTGTTCTTCTGGGTGGCCCGGATGATGATGTTCGGCACGTTCGTGGCCGACGATCCCGCGATCACCGTCGAGGGGCAGCGTGAGGCGCCGGTGCCGTTCCGGAATGTCTTCCTGCACGGTCTTATTCGCGACGAGTTCGGCCGCAAGATGAGCAAGTCGCGGGGCAACGGCATCGATCCGCTTGACTGGGTGGAGCAGTTCGGCGCCGACGCGCTTCGGTTCACCCTGGCTCGCGGGGCAAGCCCCGGTGGTGACCTGTCCATCGGCGAGGACCATGCCCGCGCGTCGCGCAACTTCGCCACCAAGCTGTTCAACGCCACTCGGTTCGCAATGATGAATGGAGCCAGCCCGGCGCCGCTGCCCGACACCGCCGAGCTGACCGATGCCGATCGATGGATCCTTGGCCGGCTCGAAGAGGTTCGGGCCGAGGTGGATTCGGCGTTCGACAGCTACGAGTTCAGCCGCGCGTGTGAGGCGCTGTACCACTTCGCATGGGACGAGTTCTGCGACTGGTATGTCGAGCTGGCAAAAGTGCAGCTGGCTCAGGGCCTTTCGCGCACGACTGCGGTACTGGCCACTGTGTTGGACACGCTGCTCAAGCTGCTGCATCCCGTGATGCCGTTCGTCACCGAGGTGCTGTGGAAGCAGTTGACCGGCGGGGAGTCGCTGGTCATCGTCGACTGGCCGCAACCGTCCGGGCTCGGACTGGATTCCGTTGCTGCGCAACGCATCGCGGATATGCAGAAGTTGATCACCGAGATCCGGCGGTTCCGTAGCGACCAGGGGCTTGCCGATCGGCAGAAGGTGCCTGCGCGACTGTCTGACACTGCGAAGGCCGACGTCGACGGCCAGATCCCTGCGGTCACCTCGCTTGCGTGGCTGACCGACGCCGGGGACGGCTTCACGCCGTCTGCCGCGGTCGAGGTTCGGTTGAGCCAAGCCACGGTGGTGGTCGAACTCGACACGTCGGGCACCGTCGACGTCGCGGCCGAGCGCCGCAGGCTGGAGAAGGACCTCGCCGCGGCGGAGAAGGAATTGGCGGGCACCGCAGGCAAGCTCGGCAACGAGGCCTTTCTGGCCAAGGCTCCAGCGGATGTGGTCGAAAAGATTCGCGCCCGCCAGCAGGTGGCACGCGAAGAGGTCGACCGGATCACGGCTCGCCTGGCCAGCCTCCGATGACTGACCCGGAGCCGTTCGACGGGCGACTTGCCGACGAGGTCCCGACACCGGACGAGATCGCCGCGCTGCTCCAGGTCGAGCACCTACTGGACCAGCGCTGGCCGGAAACCAAGATCGAACCCAGCACCGCGCGAGTCTCCGCGCTGATGGAATTGCTGGGCTCGCCGCAGCTCGGTTACCCGTCGATTCACATCGCAGGCACCAACGGCAAGACGTCGGTGGCACGAATGGTCGACGCG
>DATFCF010000936.1:0-4040 GCA_035253445.1 Mycobacterium sp. | reverse complement strand
CTGACGGTGGGTGTAGTCGGTGGCCGGGGGTCCGGGCCGGGCCAGTTTGGCGCCGACGGTCGCGGCGAAGTCCCAGTCGACGGCACGGCCGACATTGAGCGCGGACTTGGTCGACGGGCTCATGCGGCACATCCGCAGGACCGCAGCACGGCGGCCAGGTTGTCGAGCGCAATGCGGCCGGTCGGCCCTGCGTTGTTGGAGATCAGCGAGAACGTCAGCACCCGATCGCTCGCGTCGGTGATGATGCCGGCCAGCGCGTTCGTCCCGGTCAGCGAGCCGGTCTTGGCCCGCAGGAATCCGGCGGCCGCGCGACCGGCATCGGTGTCGAGGTAGCGGTTGGACAGCGTTCCGCTGCCGCCGGCGATCGGCAGCAGATCCACCAGCGGGCGCAGCTCGGGCTGTGCGGTGCCTGCGGCGGCGTTGACGACCTCGTCGAGCGTTTCGGCCGTCAACCGGTCATCGACGGACAACCCGCTGGAGTCCAGCAGCCGCGCGCCGGAAGTGTCGATCTTGGCGCTGTCCAGCTCGTTCAGCACGGCCTTGGCCGCGCCGTCGAAGCTTTGCGGCCGGTCGAGCGCATCGGCGACCTCCCTGCCGATCGCCTCGGCCATCACGTTGTCGGAGGCGTTCATCATGTCGCGAAGCCGCTCCATCAGCGGCGGAGACTGCACCGACGCGATTTCCTTGCCGCCGCGCAGGCCCGATGGCAGCACCGTGACGGTGGCCGGGTCGGCCTTCAACGCGACGGCAAGCGCGCGGCCGGCATCGAGCGCTGGCGTAGTGGACCGTCTCGACTCGACGCTCACGGGTTGCGTGCGGCCGCCGTCGAGCATCACCGCCTCCATCGGCGCGATGTCGCCGCCGTCGATGTCGGCCGGGTCCCAGCCCGGCGCCATGGTCGGGCCGCTGTAGGCGCTGACGTCCACCTGCACCGTGGTCACCTCGATGCCGTTACGGCGGACCTGGTCGGCAAGGTCGCTGATCCGCGCCGCGTCCCGGTACCAGGTGGCATCACCCTCGGGCGCCGCCGACAGCGTCGGATCACCGCCGCCCGTGAGCACCACGACGCCGGGTGACCTGGTTTGGTCGGCCGCGAAGACCCGGGTGGTCAACCGGGCATCGCGGTCAAGGGCCAGCAGCGCAGCCGCGGCGGTCAGCACCTTGTTCGTGGACGCCGGCTGCATTGG
The DNA here is from genome assembly GCA_035253445.1 of Mycobacterium sp. GTDB lineage: Bacteria > Actinomycetota > Actinomycetes > Mycobacteriales > Mycobacteriaceae > Mycobacterium. The sequence continues at coordinate 2,853 of DATFCF010000936.1, read as the reverse complement.
CACGTCGGCACCCTGTGCCCACAGCTGGGCGCCGGTCATCGCATCGGTGATGCGGCCGGTCAGGTTGCCCAGGTTCGGATCGGCCAGCATGGGCGCAAGTGTGGCGGCCAGCCGATCGGGCGTGGGCTCGGGCGCGGAGGCGGCGACGGGCACGATGCCGGGCTTGGCCGTTGCCGCAGGCGGAGCAGGCTTGATCGGCGCCGCGTCGGTGGAGTGCCCGGTGGTGAGCACCGCGGCTGCGGCAACCACGACAGCAACCAGCACCAGCACCGCCACCCCGACCGCCACGTGGGTGGATCGCCGCCACCGAGTGGGCCGCATAGCTCTCCTGACTCCGTCCTGCCACAGCAGGGTAACTCTCTACTAGGGTTGACCTCCGTCGTCACCCGACGACCCCTAGATCAAGCACATGAGTGAGGAGCCGCGGCGGTGGAGTTCGAGGTCGTCATCGAGATCCCGAAAGGTTCGCGCAACAAGTACGAGGTGGATCACGACACCGGCCGGGTGAAGCTGGACCGCTACCTGTACACGGCGATGGGCTATCCAACCGATTACGGCTTCATCGAGAACACGCTCGGTGAGGACGGCGATCCACTCGATGCCCTGGTCTTGCTGCCAGAGTCGGTGTTCCCCGGATGCCTGATCGAGGTGCGGCCGGTCGGCATGTTCCAGATGGAAGACGATGCAGGCGGCGACGACAAGGTGTTGTGCGTGCCCGCCGGCGACGTGCGCTGGGACCACATTCAGGAACTCGAGGACGTGTCGTCGTTCGAGCTCGACGCGATCAAGCACTTTTTCGTGCATTACAAGGAGCTCGAGCCCAACAAGTTCGTGAAAGCCGCTGATTGGGTGGGTCGCGAGAAGGCCGAGGCCGAGGTGCTGGCGTCCATCGAGCGCTTCAAGACCACGGGCCACTGATCGAGGATTTATCGCTGCTGTAACACGGTGTAACGCCCGCGTTCTCTCGGGCTTCGATCATTGCGGTGTGTTCTTGCACCAGGGCATCGGTTTGCACGCGTTCAACGCGATGCCGGTGCGGCGTGCTGTACATGCCGTTTACGAGTGTTGCTACAGCGTGCCGCTGGCCGCTGATCTGGCGCGCGGCCGTCCCTACGCCGAACATGATTCGCTGTTCCGACAGGCCGACAGGCTGCTGTTCGGCCTGTCGGAGGATTCGATCGACTTGATCCTGCAGGCCTACCCCGACGTGGGACGGCGCCCGGGCAGCGAGAAGTCTCAGGCCGAGCAGTGCGCGGTGACCGACGAGCGGCCTGAGGTGGTGGACCAGCTGGGTGCCGCGGCCAAGCGGTACCTCGAACATTTCGGGTTCGGCTTCGTGATGTTCGTCAACGGCTACAACGCCCAGGATGTGCTCGCGACGATGACCGACCGCCTGCTCAACGACATCGACACCGAGCGCAAGGTGGTTCGCAACGAGCTGGCGCGGATCAACCGCACCCGGCTGGAGCGCATGCTGGGACCAGAAGGCGGCTACGACAACTGGTAGATCGTGCTCGCATAGGCTCTGAGCAGTGAGCAGCGCATCCACCGGGCCTGCAGGGCATTCGCATTTCTCCTCATTGCCGGACCTTGCTGCGCGCTCGGCGGGCGGCTCGGTGGTGTGGGCGAACGACGACCTGTTCGCCGAGAAGGAAAACCTGATCAAGCCCGGCCCGGCCGAACACCGGCCTGCGACGTTCGGGCACAAGGGTCAGGTGTATGACGGCTGGGAGACGCGGCGGCGTCGCGGAGCTGTTGCGGACGCGTGTGATTCGGCCATCGTGCGGTTGGGTGTACCGGGGATAGTTCGCGGCGTGGTGGTCGACACGGCGTGGTTCACGGGGAACTATCCGCCGCAGATTTCGGTCGACGCCGCGTTCGTGCCGGGCTTCCCTTCGGCCGAGGACCTGGCGGAGAAGACGCAGTGGACGACGATCGTCGAGCGCACTGATATCACTGGCGATACCCGAAACCCGTTTGAGGTCAACTCGTCCCGGCGATGGTCGCATGTGAGGCTGTCGATCTACCCCGACGGTGGGGTGGCGCGGCTGCGGGTGCATGGCGAAGGCCTACTGGACCCACGATTCGCCGATTTGCCGCTGGACCTGGCGGCGCTGGAGAACGGCGGCCGAATTACCGCCTGCTCCAACATGTTCTACAGCTCGCCGAACAATCTTCTGCTGCCGGGCGTCGCCCGGACGATGGGTGAGGGCTGGGAGACATCGCGGCGGCGCGACGCCGGAAACGACTGGGTGCAGGTGCATTTGGCCAGTCAGGGTGTGCTGACGTTCGCCGAGCTGGACACGTCGTATTTTCTCGGCAACGCACCGGGTTCGGCCAGGCTGAGCGGGCGCAACGGTGACGGTGAATGGTCCGACCTGCTGCCGCAGACCGAGCTGCAGCCCGACACCCGGCACCGCCTCCTAGTCGAGGACGACCGACCGGTCACCGAAGCCCGCCTCGATATTCATCCGGACGGCGGCATGGCGCGTTTGCGACTGTTCGGCAAGCTGACCGCCGAGGGGCTACGGCGAGTTCACGAGCGCTGGGACTCCAGCGGCTAGAGCACCGTTAGAACGGTGGTGGTTTGTTGCGTTCGGCGATGTCGGCGTTGTTGAGTTGGCGTTCGGTTTCGATGGCGCGGTGGCGGTTTTGGGTGCGGGTGTGGGTGCGTCGGGGCATGGCCAGGTCGCGGCTGGGTTCGGCGGGGGTTGTCGTCGCGGCGGGAGTTGTGATGGGTGCGGTGGGTCGGCACAGTGACGGGAACAGGATCGCGCTGCCGGGTTTGGTGGTGTAGGTCTGCCCCGATGGGCTGGTCCAGATGACGGTGCCATCCGGCAGCTGGCGATCCAG
>DATFCF010000935.1:0-3260 GCA_035253445.1 Mycobacterium sp. | reverse complement strand
GGTGTGGGCGAAACCGAGGCGCTGGCTGAACTGGACGGGCTCACCGAGGCGGACGGCGAGACAGACGGGCTGACACTACTCGACCCGACAGCGGCCGGCTTAAACACCGCCATCGGCGCCTGCCGGTTGTCACCGGTCGCCCACGTCCAGGTGGGATTGGCCGCCGCAGCGGTCGTCTGAATCAGATAGCTACCGGCGACGCCGTAGGCTGCGCCACCAGCAACGGTCAGTTGGTCAGGTGTCGAGAATCCGCCGTTGATGCTCGCGGTGTCACCGTTACTGATACCGAGCCCAGCTACTAACAGCGAATCGTTCTGGTCCGGCGTTGTACTGCCAGGCTGGACGGTCGTCGTGCTGTTGGCGATCCCTGGGCCTGGCGCTTCTTTGTTGAACAGGCCAGACGTGAGACCGCCAGAGAAGACGCCGTACCAGAGTGCTGGGAAATTCCCAGTGCCGGACACCGTGATGGTGTGGCCCGTGCCGCACGTGGCGTTCTGGGCATACCAGATCGATGTCTTCTGCCCAAACGAGATCGGCGTCAGTTCGGCGTAGGTGTTGCCCTTGTTGTCTGTGACCGCTCCCGTGCCGGACGTCGTCTGGTTCAACACCACGATGACGGTATTGCCGCCCGTGGAATCGAACGACGCCGTCGTGAACCCGTTGCCGTTCGTGGACTGGCGCGCCGCACTGGTGATACGAACGAACGCCATTAGCTCGGCTCCACCCAGCGCCACAGGCCCGCCAGCCAATTCGACGTCACCACGACTGTCTGCCCAGTCGTCGGACTCGTCGTGACTGCGACGGTGCGAGGCCCATTGTCCATGCCAGACGGATTCGTCGGCGATCCAAACGACGGCAACGCCGCGCGAGTCGCTGTCCGAATATTCGGCGTGTAGGTGTCCTGAGTCGGCGCTGACGTTGCGGCGTACATGCGCGTGGCCGTCGCCCAAATGCAGTCCGCTGCGGACGCGCTGACATCGTCCCAGCTCAGACCAAGGTCATCGCTCACCACGATGCCGGCCTTGTGCGGCATGAAGATCAGGCCGGCTGCCACGTCGTAGAAGGGGAACGAGACTCCGTGGTAATGGACGATGTCCGGATCGATGTTTGTCCACGTCCACGTCGAACCGCTCTTGGTGCCGCGCCATATCCCACCCTCGTCTTGTGAGATCAGGATGGCCGTCGTCGCATTCAGCAGAAGCGGATACGCGGAGTTCCCGAGACCGGTGACATCACCGCGATCGGACCAGCCCTGACCGCCATTGGACGACTCGATGATCTTCTCGCCGCCCTTATCCGTGCCCAGCAGATGGTTCGAGTCCGTTGGGTCTTTCGACAGCCCATATGGGCTCGCCGCCGTGGCAACCCACGTCCACGACGCACCGCCATCCGTCGAGCGTCCTACCGAGACCCGATACTCCGTAGCAGCGCCAGGCGGGTCCGCGAAGTTGTCGCCGCAGCACGCGAGCAGCGTGCCGTCGCTCAGGATCTCGCCGCCCCACAGCTTGCCAGCATCGAGCCCTGGATCGTCCTCAGGGCTCACCTTCGTCCATGTGCCCAGCTTGCCGGCCTGCGTCGAGGTCCAGACGCCATCACGGTCGTTGTAGGCGTAGAGCAGGCCGGCGGTTGTGGGATGCGCCAGCACCACGTTGCAGCCGTAAGCCGCCCCGCCCTGGCCCGTCAGGTCCATCGCCCCGGGAGTCACGTTCTCCCAGCTGCCGGCGATCTCTTTCTTCCGCAGGATGCGGACGCCGCCGGCCCCGTTGAGGATCACGCCGCCACCTCGCCGCGCAGCTTCGCCGCAAGGTCCACAGCGCGACCCCAGCCGGGAATATCGACGACTTCCGTGAAGCCCTGACAGTTCCGCTGATCGCGGAACTCGTCAGGCGACCAGCGCGAGGCCGTCAGGTTGTGGGCGTGACGAATGTCGATGTTCGGATATTTGCTGCGCCAGACAGCGCTGGGTACGTCGTCGATCCGCTCCTGACGGCGATGGGAGCCCGGCTCAAATCCCATGCGACGTGTGAAGCCGTGACGCTCCACCATGTCGATGCGTCGCCGATAGTGCTCGACCAGCAGTTGCCGATTCGCGCACAATCCTGATGTCTGCTTGGTGACATAGGTCACCGCCTTTCCTGTCGTCGCGTCGAGCTTGACCGTGTTGATGTTGTAGTAGTAGCAGTCCTCGCGCGGCGGCACGAACGCCCAATGGCTGCGGTGATACAGCACGTCGTGCTCGGCGAGGAACACGTCGTCGGTGTCCAGCACCTCAAGGCCAGCCAGGATTTGCAGGAACATAGACAGGACGCTGCGCTGAAGCGGCAGGGCCACATTGCGCACGGCGGGCCAGTCTATTGGCGCCAGCGTCACCGCCACTATCGGCAGGCCTGATGCCTCTATCGTTCGGCGCGAGGCGTCGAGAATGTCCGTCCCAGGCAGACAGTCCGAGTAGTAGACGACGCCACAGGACAGGCTATGATGGAAGCGCGTCACGCTGCTCCTCCGACCAACCCTCAATGGGCCAGAACTTGTCCACCAACCAGCGCAAGGGTCGAACCTGACCCGGCCACGCATTGTTCAGCCACACGCTGCGACTATATTCGCGAGCGCGCTCGACATCAGACTGGCGCAGCTCGTACGGAAACCCTATCCCGCCCACCCTGAAGAAATGGGCGTATTCCGTCGTCGTGTTGCAGACCAACCGGCCGCCTGAGAGCCAGACCTTGCACGCGATCTCAGTCCCCATCTGGCCGTAGGAACCATGCCCCTCATCGAGGCCGCCTAGTTCCCAGAACCAGCCACGATCGATGAACCAGCAGGCACCGAGGCACGACATTGTTTCTCGGTAGGGGCCTCCCTCTTGCGCGAAGCCGCGATAGTCGAAATGAAGATCCGCCCTGAATCGCCAGCGCGTTGAGCCTTTCCGCATCTTCCAGATCAGATCCTTGCGGATGGGACCGCCGCATCTCGGACAGCACGACACGGCCGGCGCCTGATCGGCTCGCCAGCCGCACGGGTCACACACCTGGTCGTAGACGTGAAGGTGCTTCTGAAGGGGAACCTGAACTACGGTTCGCCCGAGAGTGTCCGCAGCTTCCAAAAGAGCCACGTCCATCCCATGAGCAACAGCACAGTGAGCATCGAGCTTGCAAATATAGGGGGCCGTCGAGATGCGTGCTGCAAGATTCGTGGCGGCGCGCTGGCCGATGGCCTGCGGCAGGTAGACCACCTGTACGCGTTCGTGCTGCGGCAGTGGCCTC
>DATFCF010000934.1:0-6603 GCA_035253445.1 Mycobacterium sp. | reverse complement strand
CTCGGTAACTACAGACTCGACGAGGAGCGCAGCTGCCCATCGCTCGCTGCGCTCGGTATCCAACTACCAGCCCCCGCCGCTACCGTGTTGTCGCCGTGGAGAATTGGGGCCGCCGCGGCTGCACCGGCGACCTCGGTCAGCCCGTCGCCGACAGTCTGGCTCTTGTGCGCCGCTCACCTAGCTATCGCTCGCGGGGAAGGGGCCTGCGTCAGCTGAACGGTGGCCGCCCGTCGAGCCGTCGCGAGCCCGCGCCGGCCCGCCGCCACACCCGGGCGACCCAATCGGCGTCCTCGTCGGTGACGAAGTTTCCCATCACCCGCACCGCGATGTTCATCAGAAATTCCGACCGCATCGCGATCGGTCCCGTCGACGGCAGGAACCGCGGAATCGTCAGCAATAACGCCAGCCGCCGCGCGACCGAGAACCCCCGCGCGTAATGCGCCGAAAGCACAGCAGGCCACGCAGACGTCAGATCACCAGTTCCGAGCACTTCGGCGGCCAGCCGGCCGGTCTCCAGCCCGTAATCGATGCCCTCGCCGTTGAGCGGGTTGACGCAGGCCGCCGCGTCACCGATCAGCATCCAGTTCGGTCCGGCCACGCCCGACACCGCGCCGCCCATCGGCAACAGGGCAGATAAGCCGGCCCGCGGCTCCCCGGTAAAGCCCCACTCCTCGCGGCGCAGCCCGGCGTAGTACGACATCAGTGGTCGCAATGCCGCATCGGCCGGCCGCTTCGACGTCGCCAGTGCGCCGACGCCGATGTTCACCTCGCCGTTGCCCAGCGGGAAGATCCAGCCATAGCCCGGCAGCACATCGCCCTCCGGCGAGCGCAGCTCCAGATGCGAGGTGATCCACGGCTCGTTGCTGCGCGGCGTCGCGACGTATCCGCGGATCGCCACGCCGTACACCGTCTCTTGATGCCACTGGCGGCCCAAGACGCGCCCGAGAGTGGACCGTGCCCCGTCGGCGACGATCAGTTCCTCGCAGCCGATCTCGGCGCCGGAATCCAGCTGCAACGACGACACTCGACCCGACGAATCATGCTGAACACCAACGGCTTTGACGCCGAGCAGCATCTTGGCGCCCTCATCGGCGGCGACCATGCGGATGCGCTCGTCGAGCTCGGTGCGGGGGACCGCGCTGGACGTCGACGGGAACGACGGGCCTGGCCACGGGACCTCCACGTCGGCGCCGAATCCGGACAGCCGCAGCCCGCGGTGCGCGATGCGGCCGTCGAGCCATGGGCCGAGGCCCAGTTGCTGCATCTCGGCCATCGCACGCGGGGTCAGTCCGTCGCCGCAGGCCTTGTCGCGCGGGAATTGCGCGGAATCGATCACCAGCACGTCACGCCCGCCACGACAGGCCCACGCGGCCGCAGCCGAACCGGCCGGCCCGGCCCCGACGACGACCACGTCTGCCTGCGTAGTCCCCCGGGTCGTCCCCTGCGCTTCGCGCATGGGCCCACCGCTCCTGCCCGCCGAAGTGTCCACGCTTCCCAGTATGTTGGCAGGGTGAGGACACCAGCGAGCGTGGTGGCAGGCGTGGATTTCGGAGACTCCGCCTTCGCGCAGGAAGTCCGCGACGGGGTGGCCCGCATCGAGGACCTGATGGCCACTGAGCTGGGCAAGGCCGATGAGCTCATGTCCGAGGCGGTCCAGCATCTGTTCCAGGCAGGCGGCAAACGGTTCCGCCCGCTGTTCACGGTGCTGTCGGCGCGGCTGGGGCCCGAGCCCGACGCCTGGCAGGTCACCGTCGCCGGCGCCGTCATCGAGCTGGTGCACCTGGCGACGCTGTATCACGACGACGTGATGGACGAGGCGCAGGTGCGTCGCGGCGCCCCGAGCGCCAACGCCCGGTGGAGCAACAACATCGCGATCCTTGCCGGCGACTATCTGTTCGCGACCGCGTCACGGCTGGTGTCCCGGCTGGGCCCGGAGGCGGTGCGGATCATCGCGGACACCTTCGCCCAGTTGGTCACCGGGCAGATGCGTGAGACCCGCGGGGCGGTCGAGGGCGTCGACTCCGTCGAGCACTACCTGAAGGTGGTCTACGAGAAGACCGCCTGTCTGATCGCGGCGTCGGGCCGGTTCGGGGCGACGTTCTCCGGGGCTGACGAGGAGCAGATCGAGCGGCTGAGCCGGCTGGGCGGCATCGTCGGCACCGCGTTCCAGATTTCTGACGACATCATCGACATCGACAGCGATCCCGACGAATCCGGCAAGGTGCCGGGCACCGATCTGCGTGAGGGTGTGCACACCCTGCCGGTGCTGTACGCCCTGCGTGAAACGGGTCCGGACGCGGATCGGCTGCGAGAACTGCTGGCAGGGCCGGTGGAGAACGACGACGACCTGGCCGAGGCGCTGCGGCTGCTGCGCGCGTCGCCGGGGATGACGCAGGCCAAGGACACCGTCGCGCAGTACGCGGTGCAGGCCCGCGACGAGCTGGCCAATCTGCCGGAGGGCCCGGGTCGCCAAGCGCTGGCCACGTTGGTGGACTACACAGTGAACCGTCACGGCTGACGGTCGCGGAACCTCAACCGGCCGGTGGTGCGTTGACTCAGCGATGACTCTCCCGGTTCCTAGTAGGAGGAAGCCCCGATGACCTGGCATCCGCACGCCAACAGGGCCAAGACCTTCCTGTTGCTGGTGGGCATGTCGGCACTGATCGTGTTCATCGGCGCGCTGTTCAACAGCCGAGCGATTTTGGGCCTGGCGGTGCTGTTCGCCGTCGGCATGAACGCGTACGTGTACTTCAACAGCGACAAGATGGCGCTGCGCGCGATGCACGCCCAGCCGGTCAACGAGATGCAGGCGCCGGCGATGTACCGGATCGTGCGGGAGCTGGCGACGACGGCGCGTCAGCCGATGCCACGGCTGTACATCAGCGATACGGCGGCCCCGAACGCGTTCGCGACCGGTCGAAATCCGCGCAACGCCGCGGTGTGCTGCACGACGGGGATTTTGCAGATCCTCAACGAGCGTGAGCTGCGGGCGGTGCTGGGCCATGAGCTCTCGCACGTGTACAACCGCGACATCCTGATCTCCTGTGTGGCAGGCGCATTGGCGTCGGTGATCACTGCGTTGGCCAACATTGCGATGTTCGCCGGCATCTTCGGGGGAAACCGCGAGGGCGGAGCGAATCCTTTTGCGCTGCTTCTAGTTTCGATGCTGGGCCCGATCGCGGCGACGGTGGTGCGGCTGGCGGTGTCACGGTCGCGGGAGTACCAGGCCGACCAATCGGGCGCTGAGCTGACGGGTGATCCGCTGGCGCTGGCGAGCGCGCTGCGGAAGATCAGCGCGGGCGTGCAGCAGGCGCCGCTGCCGCCGGACCCGCAACTGGCGGATCAGGCGCATCTGATGATCGCCAACCCGTTCCGTGCCGGCGAGAAGATCGGCAAGCTGTTCTCGACGCACCCGCCGGTGGAGGACCGGATCCGCCGCCTGGAGGCGATGGCCGGGCGCGGGCCGGAACGGTATTAGCTGCTGGCCCGGGTAACGGCAGGCAACCGCCTGCCGATGTGTAGGGCATGCTGCGAGAGGTATCCGCACCGCCTAGGGTGTGGACCGTGCTGAACAGAATGTTGATCGGTGTTGTGGGGGCCGCGGGAGCGGCCGTGCTTGGCGTGCCGGGTATCGCGGCGGCCCAGCCGGAACCAGCTCCGCCGCCACCACCGCCCAACGTCAACGCGCTGGCGCCGGTGAAGCTGTCCGAGTACGCGGTGATGGACAACAACTGGTACGCGTTCAGCACACCCGACGGGCTGACCTGTGTGCTGCAGCGGACGGGCGGCTACGGGTGTAGCGGGCCGATCCCTGCGGCGCCCAACGGTGCGAACCTCGTCAGCGGCGGTCCGGGACCGGCATCGTTCGCCAACAGCCCTGCGCCGGTGTTCGCGGTCGTCGGCGCGGCCAAGCCGCTGCCGTCGGGCTCGAGGATGAGTTATCAGACGGTGAGTTGCGGTAACGACGGCGTGACGACGACGTGTGTCGACAATCGGAACCAGTCGGGCTTCGTCCTCAGTCCAGCGGGCAGCTTCACCTTCGGTGAAGCAAACCCGCTGCTGGACCGGCCCGAGGGAACGAATCCCTACTTCAACTGAGTCCTGCGTACTTCAACTGAGTCCTGCGTACTTCAACTGAGTCCTGCGCGAACGTTCCGTACCGCTCGACATTTTGGCGATTTTTCGAGCGGTAACGAACGTTCGTCGCTGCGCCTTAGAACCCCGACCCATGCACCTCGTGGCCCGGCTTCTCGGCGGCCAGCCCGCGATAGGCGTCTTCAACCGTCGAGCCGTGATTGATGACGCCGTCCACCTCACGCGCGATCGGCATGTTGAGCCCGTAATCGTTGGCGAACTCCATGATCACGCTGGCGGCTTTGACGCCCTCGGCGACTTGGTTCATCGACCCGATGATCTCGTCGATCGGCTTGCCCGCCCCCAGCTGTTCCCCGACGTGACGGTTCCGGCTGCGCTGTGACGTGCAGGTGACGATCAGATCGCCCATGCCGGCGAGGCCGGCGAACGTGTCGCGGTGCCCACCCATCGCCTCACCGAGCTTGGACATCTCGCGCAACGCCCGCGCGATCACCATCGCGCGGGTGTTCTCGCCGATGCCCAGCGAGTACCCCATGCCCACCGCAATCGCATACACGTTCTTCAACGCGCCGGCCATCTCCACGCCGACGACATCGTCGGTTGTGTAGGTCCGAAATCGCTTGGTGCGGAACAATTCCGCCAATTTGGCGGCCAGGTGCGGGTCAGGCATCGCGAGCACCGCCGCGGCCGCATACCCCTCAGCGACCTCGCGGGCGATGTTCGGCCCGGCCAAGATGCCTGCCGGGTGGCCCGGCAGCACCTCGTCGACGATCTGGCTCATCCGGTAATTGGTGCCCTGCTCAAGACCCTTCACCAGCGACACCACCGGCACCCACGGCCGCAGCTCCTTGGCGAGCTGCTCGAGCACTCCGCGGAAGCCGTGCGACGGCACTCCCATGACGACGACGTCCGCAGCGTTGGCGGCCTCGCTGAAGTCGGTGGTGGCCGCAAGCGTGGGCGACAGCTCCACCTCGTCACCCAAGTAGCGCGAATTGCGATGTTTGTCGTTGATGTCCTTGGCGGTCGCTTCCGAGCGCACCCACTGCAGGGTCGGGCCGCGACGGGCGCAGATGGACGCCACCGTGGTGCCCCACGATCCTCCACCGAGGACGACGACATGCGGTTCGCGTTGCGCAGCTGCCATGGCGATCAGGGTATTGCGGACACCTGTGGTTTACCGGCAGTTGACGAACTGAAATGTGATGTAGAGGGCCCTGGTAGCCCGGAGCGCGCCTCAGCCCTTCTTGGGATGCAGCAAAGACTCGGTCGACGAGGCCCGTTCTGCCTTGGCCTTCTTGACGGCACGCTTCTCTTTCAGGGACTTACCCGACTTTTTGGTCATGGTTTGTCGTGGAGACTTATCGGTCATCGCTGGCCCCTTCGTATGGGGGCCTGAGTGGTCCCGATGCGCCCACACTACGCCCCTGGGAGCCCAGCAACGGCTGCCTCGCAACGCCGACGCCGGTGTCAGGGTGTACCGTCAATGAGGTTGGAAACCCAGCCAGTCCGGGATGAGTCAGCTCTTCGCTGCTGACCGCACCGAGCAACCGCTCACGCCGGACACGCCGGTGACAACCGCGAGTCGGGACCACCTTGGACACCTTATCCACACTTCCATCGTTGACGGGTCCCGTTGTCGGCCAAGGGTTTTCCCGCTCGCCAAGCTTTGGCATCCTGAGCACGCATCCACCGACACCGTGCGGACTGGCGACATTCAGCGCCGCGCTGTCCGACGGTCTAACCAAGAATGGCTCCGACGTCAGCGTCGTGCGGGTCGCCGACCAATCACCACCATCGAGCGCCCGCGTCATCGGCGAGCTGGTCAACGGGTCAACGGCGTCCGTAGCAGCAACGTCCGAGTTGCTGAACCAGAGCGACGTCGCCGTCATTCAGCATCAGGACGGCATCTACGGCGGGGTCGACGGCGACGAACTGGTGGACATCATCGGCGCGTTGCGGGTTCCGTCGATCGTCGTGGCGCACGCCGTGCTCAAAGACCCAACGCCACACCAACGTTCGGTGTTCCAAGAGATTGCATCGCGGGCCCATCAGATGGTCGCGATGTCCGATGCGGCCAGCCAACGGCTGTGCCGGGTGTTTGGCATCGACCGCAGAAAAGTCACGACGATCCCGCACGGTGCGTCTATCCCCAAAAGCCCCGCCGCGAAGCGCCCGAGCCGACCGACCGTCTTGACCTGGGGCCTGATGGGCCCGGGGAAGGGTGTCGAGCGGGTGATCGAGGCGATGGGTTCGCTCAATGATCTGCCTGGCCGGCCGCGGTACTTGGTTGCCGGAAGGACGCACCCGAAGGTCTTCGAAGCCGAGGGCGAGGCGTACCGCGAGGCCCGAATGGAACAGGCGCGGCGCTGTGGCGTCGCGGATTCGGTGTCCTTCGATCCTGGCTACCGGGACGTGCCGATGTTGACAGCCCTTGTCCAGTCGTCGGCCGTAGTAGTACTGCCCTACGACTCCACCGATCAAGTCACCTCCGGTGTTCTCGTCGACGCC
>DATFCF010000933.1:0-3586 GCA_035253445.1 Mycobacterium sp. | reverse complement strand
TCACGATCTCGCGGAAGTCGAACGTCCCCGCGGAGAATGCGTCGCTCTGCGCAGTCACCACGTACAGGCCGATCACCGCGGCCAGCATGATGAGGCCGCCGAACAGGTTGTACAGCAAGAACTTCACTGCCGCTTTAGAGCGGTTTTCGCCGCCAAAGCCACCGATGAGGAAATACATCGGGATGAGCATCGCCTCGAAGAACACGTAGAACAGCAGAATGTCCAGCGAGACCAGCGAGATCATCACCATGCCCTCGACGGCCAGCGTCAGAGCAAGGTAGGTCTGCACCGACCGTCCGCGCAGACCGGTCTGGTCGTCGGCGTCGTTCCAGCCGGCGATGATCAGCAGCGGCACCAATACGGCGGTGAGAACCACCAGAGACAGCGCAATGCCGTCGACACCGAGGATGTAGCCGGTGCCGAACGACGGGATCCACCGGTGGGATTCGACGAACTGGTATTGCTCACCGCCGGGTTTGAATCCGAGCGCGATGACGGCGGTCAGCGCGAGCACCGCGACCGAGATCAGCAGCGCCAGCCATTTGGCCACCACGCGTTGTGGGGCTGGTATCAGCATCACCAGAGCGGCACCGATCGTCGGTGTCGCCCACAGGATCGTCAGCCACGGAACGTTGTTCATGCCTCGACTCCCGCTCGTCCCCTGCCCTCCGGGCGTGGGCCCACCGGTCCTCGCTCGTGCCTCGCTGCGATCCTCACTTGCGGTCGCCTTCGGGAGGTCACCACAATTGCACCGCCAGGATCGCGGCGACCACCAGGGCCGCGCCGGCCAACATCGACAACGCGTACGAGCGGGCGAAGCCGGTCTGCAACTGCCGCAAACCGTTCGAGACGCGACCGACCAATCCGGCCAGGCCCGTCGCGGCACCGTCGACCGCCTCGTCGTCGATCTCCACCAAACCCTCGGTGAGAAGCTGTCCTGGCCGCATGAACATCCGCTCGTTGATCGCGTCCCCGTAGAGGTCCTGACGGGCTGCCATGGTCAATGCGGAGCCGACTGGCGCCTCCTCGGGCACCGCTCGGGTCGCGTACATGCTGTAGGCGACTGCGATGCCCGCCGCGACGACGGCCAAAATGATGGCGGTCACGACCCACACGGGGACGGCGTGGTCGGCTTCATGGGCGCCGACGACCGGTTCGAGCCAGTGGTTCAGCGTGCCGCCGATTGCCAGCGCGCCGCCGGAGACCACAGAGCCGACCGCGAGCAGGATCATCGGCCACGTCATGACGGCTGGCGCTTCATGTGGGTGAGCTTCATCCTCCCAACGCTTTTCGCCGAAGAACGTCATCAACATCACCCGCGTCATATAGAACGCGGTGATGCCCGCACCCAGGATCGCCGCGCCGCCGAGGATGATGCCCTTGACGCCGCCGGCACCGAGGGCGGCCTCGATGATTCCGTCTTTGGAGAAGAACCCGGCCAGCGGCGGCACGCCGATGATTGCCAGATAGCCGAGCCCGAACGTCGCGAAGGTGATCGGCAGCACGGTGCGCAGGCCGCCGTAACGGCGCATGTTGACCTCGTCGTTCATCGCGTGCATCACTGAACCCGCGCCGAGGAACAGCCCGGCTTTGAAGAACCCGTGGGTCAGCAGGTGCATGATGGCGAACGCGTAGCCTGCCGGGCCCAGACCCGCGGCCAGCACCATATAGCCGATCTGGCTCATCGTCGACGCGGCGAGCGCTTTCTTGATGTCGTCCTTGGCGCAGCCGACGATCGCGCCGAACAGAAGCGTTACGGCACCGACGATTACGACGCCCAGCTGGGCCGTCGGCGCGAGATCGAAGACGGGCCCAGACCGCACGATCAGGTAGACGCCGGCGGTCACCATGGTGGCGGCGTGGATGAGCGCCGACACCGGCGTCGGGCCCTCCATGGCGTCGCCAAGCCAGGACTGCAATGGAACCTGCGCGGACTTGCCGCACGCGGCCAACAACAGCAGCAGCCCGATCGCGGTCAACGCGCCCTCGCCGAGCAGCGGCGCGGCAGCGAACACGCCCTCGAACGAGACGGATCCGATGTAGGCGAACATCACCATCAGGGCAATGGCCAGGCCCATGTCACCGACACGGTTGACCACGAACGCCTTCTTGGCCGCGGTGGAGGCCGAGGGCTTGTGGTGCCAGAACCCGATCAGCAGGTACGACGCGAGGCCGACGCCTTCCCACCCGACGTAGAGGCCCAAATAGTTGTCGGCAAGCACCAATAGCAGCATCGCGGACAGGAACAGGTTGAGGTACGCGAAAAACCGCCTCCGGCCGGCGTCTTCGGCCATGTAGCCGATCGAGTAGATGTGGATCAGCGAGCCGACGCCGGTGATCAGCAGCACGAAGCAGATGGACAGCTGGTCGAGTTGCAGGCCGAAATCCACCTGCAGGGCTTCCACCGGGACCCAGGAGAACAGTGTCTGGTGGATGGCGCGGTGTTCGGCGTCGCGGCCGAGCATGTCGGAGAACAGCACGGCGCCGCAGATGAACGACCCGACCGCTGCCGCGCAGCCCAGCAGGTGGCCCCATGAATCAGAGCGTCTGCCGGCCAGCAGGAGTATCGCCGCGCCCGCCAACGGGAGCGCTATCGTGAGCCACACCAGAGTTGTCATGGCCGCCTTAGTGTTTCAGCAGGCTGGCGTCGTCGACCGAGGCCGAGCGGCGGGTTCGGAAGATGGTCATGATGATGGCAAGGCCGACCACCACCTCGCATGCGGCGACCACCATGGTGAAGAAGGCCACCACTTGGCCGTCCAGATGTCCGTGCATGCGGGAGAAGGCCAC
Organism: Mycobacterium sp.; assembly: GCA_035253445.1. GTDB lineage: Bacteria > Actinomycetota > Actinomycetes > Mycobacteriales > Mycobacteriaceae > Mycobacterium. The sequence continues at coordinate 796 of DATFCF010000933.1, read as the reverse complement.
GAAGGCGAGGTTGCACGCGTTGAGCATGAGCTCGACGCACATGAACATGACGATGGCATTGCGGCGCAGCAATACTCCGGAGGCGCCGATCGTGAACAGCAGCGCCGACAGGTACAGGTAATTGTCCGGATTCACTCGTCACCACCACCACTACCGTTGCTCTGGGCGACCGTTCTCTTCTGCAGAAGGGCGCTGACCGACAGCTCCGAGGCCGATCCGTCGGGGAGGCGAGCCGCCATGTCGACGGCGTTATTGCGCGCATAGACACCGGGATTGGGCAGCGTCGTCGGATGTCCGCCCGGCCGAAATCGCGCTTCGGCAAGCTCGCGCTGCGTCTTTCGGCGCTCGAAACGTTCGCGGTGTGCCAACACCATCGCGCCGAGGGCAGCGGTGATCAGCAGCGCACCGGTCAACTCGAACGCCCACAGGTACCGGGTGAAGATCAGGGCGGCCAGCCCCTGCACGTTGCCGCCCGCGTTGGCTTGCGCCAGACCGGTGAATCCGGTCTGCGACACACTGCCGATACCCGCGATGAGCAGGATTCCGAAGCCGACGCCGACGACGATCGCCGCAATGCGTTGCCCTCGAATGGTTTCCACCAGCGATTCCGAGGAGTCGACGCCAATGAGCATCAACACGAACAGGAACAACATCATCACTGCGCCGGTGTAGACCACCACTTGCACGACGCCGAGAAACAGCGCGTCCTGTGCGATGTAGAAGACGGCCAGCACGATCATCGTGGTGGCCAGGGACATCGCGGAGTACACCGCCTTCGGCGCGGCGACGACTCCGA
>DATFCF010000932.1:0-2290 GCA_035253445.1 Mycobacterium sp. | reverse complement strand
GTTGGGGGTCATCTCTGCTCCTTGGGTAGTTGCACGGGTGGTCGTGGTCGACGAGCTATGCAGGTGCGGCGAGTTCGGCCACCCGTTGCAGTCTCATCTCCGAATCACAGCGGCTACCAGACTTCGCCAATCAGTAAGACCGTGACCAGGGCGTGGTCTTCGCGGTTCACGATTGCCGTCGAGCTCCCGAGAAGGCTCTTGAGCAGTCCTGGGTCCTGGTGGACCTGATCGGTGAGGATGGTTGTGGTGTGCGAGGTGTTGACCGGGTGCGCATCGGCACCGAGTTCCTGGTGCATCGTCGACACCGCGGCGTCGAGCGCGTTCGTCAAGGCTTCCGGGATTGTTGTGGCCGTGGCCCACCCCCAGAAGGCGGCGCGTTTCATCGGTCGGTATCCATCGACTCGCCGCTGCAGAACAGACCGTTCACTGTTTTCCTCTCGTGAGACTGCGGGTGGTCAGGGCGGCAGCCCGCGGCTGTCGGGGTGCAGGGGCCCGCACTGAAAAGTCATGCACCCGCACACCCGCGGGGGCAGCGTACCCAGCGCCACCGACCACCTCGAGAACGTCGACGTGCAGTGCACCGATGCTCAGCCCCGCGGCGAGCGCCTGCGAACCGAGGGCGTACGTACGCGACCGCGGGTCGTAGACCGCCGGTGTGAGGTACCAACTGGTGCCGTTGGGCGTCCTGAACAGGCCCTCGAAGTACTTGCTGTGGCTGACACCGGTGTCCAGGTCGACGGTGGTGTCGTCGGTAGCGCAGCGGACCGAGACCAGCGCGAACAGGTGTGCACCGGTACCCGGTTCGGCCAGATCCTCGAACGGAGTGATCGCGGCTCCGCGGTCGGGGTGGTGCGGGGAGGTATGCACGTGGCCGACGACCTGAACTTCCCGGCCGTCGATCAGGGCGTGGTAGTCGCGGCGAGGGGTGCGTGTGTCGTTGCGGTCAGGCATCGGTGGCCTCCTCGAGAAGTTGATCGATCCGGACTGTCCTGCGGCCGCGGCGGTGTGCGCGGGCGAAGTTGTTGTACACGCGGGCGCCGAGTCGTACCTGGCCGAGCATCCGGAAGATTCGCCAGTCGGCCAGATAGCCGGCGTCGCGTGCGTCTTGTTTCGCCGTGGTGATCTGGTGGCCGAGCAGTTCGATGATGCCGACCAGGTCCTCTTTGTCCCTGGCCAGCCACATCTGACGGGTGATGTGGCCGTTCCAGGGTTCGACGCGGGGGCGGTTGTCCCAGTCGGGCGGGAAATACTCGTTCACCGTTCCGCCTCCCCCGCTTCGGTGTTCGCTTCGACGTCCATTGCGGGGTCCTTTCAACTGGGCAGGTAAGGCTTTCGGATGTGTGTCAGGCCGCTGCGGCGACCTCTCGGATCGGGTGCGAGATGAAGATGTCGAGGAGGTCGATCTCGGTCTTGGAGTCGTCGGCGAGGCGGACGGTCGCGAACCGCGAACCCGCCTCGTCGCGGTGGTATCCGTGCACGCCGACGATGCGGTCGCGGGGGTGGTCCGGGGTAATGGCTTCGGCGAGGGCGTGGGACATGAGAACTCCTTGTCGGTGGGATTACTGGGGGTCTGCGGGTCAGTCGCGCGAATTCGCGTTCAGCTCTGCCGCAATGGCGGCGTCGCTCGCGGACTCCGCCAGTTCGCACAGGTCGAAGTGGTCCGCCAGAATTTCGTCTCCTTCTACCTCGTCGTCGAGGGCGACCGCGGCGATCTGTCCGTCTCGGATCACGATCGATCCCCAGTCGAGCTGGCGGGCTGCGGTGACGATGTCTGCGGTGATGACGGCGGTGCTGTCGTTCATGACGGTGACCTTCCGTGTCGGACTTACGAGAATGACATTACAGCGTGCCAATGTGATGTTGCAACACTTGAGTTAAGTCCCACAAAGAAACCCGGTTTAGTCCTCTACCCTTTTCGGGGTTCGTTCAGGACCGACACATACATGTCGACGTGGCCGCACGGGTTGTCCCATCGGTCACAGGTAAACCATTCGCCGTCCTCATGGAAGCGGTGTTTCTGCGGGATTCCCCGTGGGCCTTGGCAAGTGGTGCAGGTCCAGATCAGCGTGAGAGCACGGATCGCAGGGTAGGCGCCGCTGGTTCCCCACCCGCTGCGGTCGATCACATGAACGGTGCGGCGCGGAGTGTCGTGGTCGGAAGGTTTGGGCAGGTCATTTTCTTTCTAACGAAGGGGACGTGTCATCTATGCAGGTAAGAGCCCGGCACCGACGGGGCTGCGTCAGCCGGGCAGGACGCGTCTGCGAGCAGTTCGCCGGAAGGGGTCGTAGCG
>DATFCF010000931.1:0-5833 GCA_035253445.1 Mycobacterium sp. | reverse complement strand
CAATGTCGCCACAGACGGAGGCGCCGCCGTTGGCTCACTGACTGTGCACGTCACCGGTCCCGCGGCCACCGTCGCCGATCTCACCGTCGCGGGTCAACAGGATCGCCTGCCCATCGAGATCGCGATCGCCGTGCTGGTGCTTGCCGTGTTGCTGCTGGTGTACCGCAGTGCGGTCACGATGCTGCTGCCGTTGGTGACGATCGGGTCGTCGGTGGTGATCGCGCAGGGCGTGGTGGCCGGCTACTCCCAACTGACCGGGTCGGGTGTCTCGAACCAGTCCATCGTCTTTCTGAGCGCGATCCTGGCCGGCGCCGGAACGGACTACGCGGTCTTTCTCATCAGCCGCTATCACGACTATGTGCGGTCTGGCGCCGATTCCGATCGGGCGGTCAAGGCGGCAATGGTCTCGATCGGGAAGGTCATCACCGCATCTGCCACCACGGTGGGCATCACCTTTCTCGCCATGAGCTTCGCTCAAATGGGAGTGTTCAGAACGATCGGAGTGTCGGCGGCGATCGGCATTGGCGTTGCGTTCCTCGCCGGCGTGACTCTGCTGCCGGCAATTCTGGTGCTTGCCGGTCCGCGGGGCTGGGTCAAGCCGCGGCGCGAACTGACTGCCCGGTTCTGGCGACGCTCCGGCATCCGCATTGTGCGCCGGCCGGTGCCGCACCTGGTTAGCAGTGTGCTCGTATTGCTCCTCCTGGCCAGCTGTGCAGCATTTGCGCGCTACAACTATGACGATCGCAAGGCCGTCGCGGCGTCGGCGCCGAGTTCGGTCGGGTACGCCGCGCTGGAACGCCATTTCCCCATCAGTCAGTCCATCCCCCAATACGTCCTCGTCCAGTCACCGCGTGACCTGCGCTCACCGCAGGCCCTCGCGGACTTGGAGCAGATGGCTTCGCGCATCGCCCAATTGCCGGACGTCTCGCTGGTCAGCGGCATCACCCGACCGCTGGGAGAGGTGCCGCCGGAGTTCCGGGCCACGTTTCAGGCGGGCATCGTCGGCGACCGGCTGGCCGCGGGTTCCGCCCAGATCGGTGAGCGCACCGGCGACCTCAACCAACTGGCAGCCGGGGCCAACACGCTGGCCGACACCCTCGGCGACGTGCGCGCACAGGTCAACACGATCGCGCCCAGCATCCAAAGTCTGATCGACGCGTTCTCGTCGGTGCGATCCCAATACGGTGGCGACAAGCTGGTGAGGGACGTCGAAACCGCCGCCAAGCTCGTCGACAGCATCAACAAGCTCGGCAACGCGATGGGTGTGAACTTCGCGGCGGTCAAGGACATGTTCGCGTGGATAGGCCCCGTCCTGACGGCGCTCCAGGGCAACGCAATCTGCGACGCCAACCCCTCGTGCAGCGCCACCCGCGTCCAGTTCGAGCGCTTGGTTGCCGCGCGCAACGACGGAAGCATCGACGAGATCAATCAGCTGGCCGGACAACTGCAGGGAGTCCAGGACCAGCAGACCCTCACCGCAACGGTGAATCAACTGAACGGTGCGCTCGCCAAATTCACGAAGACGGTGTCTGCCATGGGTCTGGACCGTCCCGGTGGCCTCCAGTCGGGCCTCACCGAGCTTCGGCAAGGCGCCGACCGCCTGGCCAGCGGTAGTCAACAAGTGGCCGGCGGGGTCGACGAACTGGTCGAACAGGTCAAGGTGATGGCCGCTGGGCTCGATCAGGCGTCGGCGTTTCTGTTGACGATGCGACACGACGCGGCGGGCTCGTCGATGGCGGGGTTCAACATTCCGGCCGAAGTGCTGAATGCCGTGGAGTTCCAGAAAGCCGCCGAGGCGTTCATCTCGCCGGACGGCCACTCGGTGCGGTACCTGGTTCAAACCAAACTCAACCCGTTCAGCTCCGAGGCCATGGATCAGGTCAATACGATCAGCGACATCGCCAGGGGCGCCCAGCCCAACACCACACTCGCCGACGCGTCGATATCGATGGGCGGGTTCCCTTCCGCGCTGCGGGACACGCGCGACTACTACGAGCGCGACATCCGATTCATCATCGCGGTGACCCTCACCATCGTCCTGTTGACCTTGATGGTGCTGCTGCGCTCGATCGTCGCACCGCTCTATCTCGTCGGTTCGGTGGTGCTTTCGTACTTCGCGGCAATCGGCATCGGCGTGCTGACGTTCCAATTCATCCTCGGCCAGCAACTGCATTGGAGCGTGCCCCCGTTGGCCTTCGTGGTCCTGGTCGCGGTGGGTGCCGACTACAACATGCTCTTCGTATCGCGAATGCGCGACGAGTCTCCACGCAGCATTCGGTACGGCATCATTCGCACCCTGAGCTCGACGGGCGGTGTGATCACCGCCGCGGGCCTGATCTTCGCCGCCTCGATGGCCGGGCTGCTGTTCTCCAGCATTGGCATCGTGCTCCAGGGCGGGTTCGTGATCGGCGTGGGGATCCTGCTGGATACTTTCGTGGTACGCACCATCACGGTGCCCGCCATCGCCGCGCTGGTCGGTCGGGCGAACTGGTGGCCGTCACGAGTGGGCGCGGCGCAGTCAGTGTCGCTGTCACCAGCCGAACGCGTATAGCAACGGTTGGAGTTAGCGCGAACACATGATGTATGTGAAACTACGAAACGAAGCGGATCGGGGCAGGAGCTACTCGGGAGCGACACGGACTCCGGGGACTCCGCGACGGATCCGACGAACTATTACGGACGTGCAGTGACTCCGACAACACTGAAGCCCCAGTCATCAATTCTCTCGATGCTGCACGGACGTGCCAGCCTGCGTCCTGGCGATGTGGCATTCACGTTCACCGACTACCTCCACGACCCAGCGGGCGTTCCCGAGAGTCTCACCTGGTCGCAGCTATCACACCGAACCATGAATGTGGCACGCGAGCTCAGCCTTCATGGGTCGGTCGGTGACAGGGCAGTGATCCTGGCCCCGCAGGGCCTGGATTACATTCTGGCTTTTCTGGGGTCCATGCAGGCTGGGCTCGTCGCGGTTCCGCTCCCGTTGCCGCATCGCGGCTCGAGTCATGACCGGGTGGGTGCGGTCTTTGCCGATACGACGCCCTCGGTGGTACTCACGACGTCCGCGGTCGCGGGAGATGTCGGCGACTACGTCGATCAGTCACGGATGGACATTGCGCCGAAGATCGTCGAGATCGATAAGTTGAACCTGGATGCCCCCATGGTTGATGCCGGGCCCAGTCTTTCGGCAGTCGATTTTCCGAGCACGGCGTATTTGCAATACAGCTCGGGTTCGACCCGGCTGCCAACCGGGGTGATGATCTCGCATCGCAACCTCCAGGTGAATTTCGAGCAGCTGATGCGCAGTCTGTTCGCGGGCGCGAATGTCAAGTCCTCAACCGATCTCACGATCGTGTCGTGGTTGCCCTTCTACCACGACATGGGTTTGGTGCTGGGCGTCTGCGCACCCATCCTGGGCGGCTATCACGCCGAGCTGATGAGCCCGGTGGCGTTCTTGGAGAAGCCGGCCAGGTGGATACGCGCGCTGGCCGAAAATCCTCATGCCGTTTCGGGGGCGCCCAACTTCGCCTTTGACCTGGCCGCCCGCAAAACCAGCGACGGTGACATCGCCGGACTCGACCTCGGTGGAGTGCGGGGCATCATCAACGGTGCCGAACGTGTTGATCCGTCGACTTTGGAACGCTTCGCAGATCGGTTTGCGCACTTCGATTTCCGGGACCACATGCTGCGTCCGTCATACGGCCTGGCGGAGGCAACGGTCTTCGTGACAAGTGGCACCTGGAGTGATTCGTCGGAGGCTGTCCGTTTCGATGTCGACGAGTTGTCCGCGGGCCGCGCGCAGCGGTGCGCGGCGCGAGCCGGCTCCGCCCTGGTGAGCTACAAACTGCCGCAGTCACCGGTGTTGCGAATCGTCGACGTCGACACAAACCGGGAATGCTCGCCGGACGTGGTCGGCGAGATTTGGGTGCATGGCGACAATGTTTCGGCCGGCTACTGGAGCAGGCCGCCTGAGGAGCAGGCATGCTTCGGCGCGACCCTTGTCGACCCTTCGCCAGGCACGCCCGACGGGCCGTGGCTGCGAACCGGCGATCTGGGCTTCATCTCCAAGGGCGAGTTGTTCGTTGTCGGCCGGATCAAGGATCTGCTGATCATCCGCGGGCGCAATCATCATCCCGAGGACATCGAGGCGACGGTCCAAGAAATCACCCGCGGCCGGGTCGCGGCGATATCGGTTCCGGTGAACAGCACCGAGAATCTGGTCACTGTCATCGAGCTCAAGAAGCGCACTGATCTCAATACTGATTCCGCTGGGGACGCGATGCGCTGGCTCACTGAGGTCAAGAGCGATGTCACCTCCGCGATATCCAATACCCACGGCCTGAACGTGGGCGATCTCGTCCTGGTATCTCCCGGGTCGATTCCGACGACGACGAGCGGCAAGATCCGTCGCGCCGCCTGCGTCGAGCAGTACCGGCACGACCAATTCACTCGGTTGGACGCCTGAGCCCGGCCGCTGTCACAGACGTCAGCCGGGGAGGCAGAGTAAGGTCTGGTTCACATACGGACGCGTAGTCAAGGGGCAGGGATGGCAGTGCGGAGGCAGTTCGCATCGGTCACTGCTCTGGTAACCATAGGTGCCACAGGATGTTTCGGTTTCGGGGTGTCGGCAGCCGACGAAACGCCGGTCACGCCGACCGACCCGACACCGGCCGGCGGCGCACCGCAGCTCGGGACGCCGGGTAAGGCATACGCGCTTGGCGGTGCTCACGTTCTCGGCATTCCCTATGACGAATACATCATGCGAACCGGCGCGGACTGGTTTCCCGGGCTGGACCGGCAGATCGTCGATTACCCCGCAGGACAGGTTCAGGGCCACACCCTGGAACGTCTGTTCCCTGGCATCGGCCGGTTGGATGACTCCTTTCCGGGCCTGGGCGTCGACGGCCCCAGCGTCGGCGAGTCGGTCGACGTCGGAACGCCGAACGTCATCGATGCGATCCGTGAGGGTGGCCGGGGCACCGTCATCGGCCTGTCCGAGGGTGCGATGGTGCTCAACGATGTGCAGGCGAAGCTTGCCTATGATCCGGCCGCTCCGCCGCCCGATCAGCTGAGCTTCGCAATGTACGGCGACCCGGTGGCTCGGCACGCGTTCGGTGAGAGCTTCCTGACCCAGATGTTCCCCGTGGGCAGCGTCGTTCCCTCGCTCGACTACCGGATCCCGCCTCCGGTGGAGAGTCAGTACGACACCTACCAATTCGTCTCCGCGTACGACAGCATTGCCGACTGGCCAGACCGGCCGGACAACTGGATATCCGTCGCCAATGCGATCGTGGGCCTCGCGACCGGTCACACCGCGGTCGCGTTCACCAAACCGAATATGGTGCCGCCGCAGAACATCAGGACGACCGTCAATTCCAGGGGCGCCAAGACGACGACGTACATGATTCCCGAGGAGCACCTTCCGCTGGTCCTGCCCTTCAAGTATCTCGGGGTGCCCAAGGAGACGCTGATGGAGCTCGACGCGGTGCTGAAACCCTTCGTGGATGCTGGATATTCGCGAAACGACGATCCACTGACCGCTCCGATCACGGTGGATCCGGTGAACGGCTACGACCCCGCCGCGGTCACCGCACCGGCCACGCAGGCCGCATTCGGTGGGGCCGCCGATCCGGTGTCGCAGCTCCTCTCCGGTTTGCAGTATGTGCTGAACCATCAGAAGCCATGACACATGTCGTCAGAGACCTGTAAACCCGACCACGAGCAGTGCACAGCCCAACCCGGCCAGTAGTGCAGCAACCGCGCGGGGGCTACACGACCGGAGCCAGCCGTGCAGCGCGGACATCCACGCGCGCGTCGTGTTCGGCGCTATCAG
>DATFCF010000930.1:0-8971 GCA_035253445.1 Mycobacterium sp. | reverse complement strand
GCGCGCTGTCCGTCGGTTTGAACATCGGCCGATCGGAGAGCGCGCGAATTGTGTGAGTCTTGACAAAACCTGCAGGTTGGCCTGCCAACCTCGAAGGGGCGTAGCTCAACTGGCAGAGCAGCGGTCTCCAAAACCGCAGGTTGCAGGTTCAAGTCCTGTCGCCCCTGCTCAACTGAATACTCGACACGGTGTGGACACTGGAAGGTGATCCACACGAACACAGACGAAAGGCATGCGGTGAGCGACGAGCCCGAAGGCACCGGCTCCGTGGTGACGCAGCCGACGCGACCCACCGGCAAACGGTCGCGCCGCGGCGCCGCAGTCGACGAAACCTCGACGGCGCAGGAAGCCCCCGCGCTCGACGAGGGCGGCAAGGCCAAGAAGAAGACGAAGAAGGCCGGCAAGGGGCAGCGCCTCAACCCGATCGCGTACGTCATCAACTACCTGCGCGAGGTCATCGGCGAGCTGCGCAAGGTCATCTGGCCGAACCGCAAGCAGATGGTCACCTACACCATCGTGGTGCTGGTCTTTCTGGCGTTCATGGTGACGCTGATCGGCCTGGTCGACCTTGGCGTCGCCAAGCTCGTGATGATGGTGTTCGGCTGACCCGACTAGGGATATTGAGAGGACTGACAAGTGACTAGCTTCGACGGCGAATCGGCCGCAAGCGTGTCCGACGCGCTCGCAGAGGCCGCGGACCCGGCGACCGTGATCGCAGACGAGGCCGCCGAGTCTCTCGAGGAGACCACCGCGGCCGAGGCCGTCGAGGACTCTCCGATCGAGGACGGCGACGCCCCGGCCGAGTCCGCCGGTGCGGCTCCAGAAGAAGACGAGGACGAGGATCCGGCCGTCGCGCTGAAGAAGGACCTGCGCCTGCGGCCGGGCGAGTGGTACGTCATCCACTCCTACGCCGGCTACGAGAACAAGGTGAAGGCCAACCTCGAGACCCGCGTGCAGAACCTGGACGTCGGCGACTACATCTTCCAGGTCGAGGTGCCGACCGAAGAGGTCACCGAGATCAAGAACGGCCAGCGCAAGCAGGTCAACCGCAAGGTGCTGCCCGGCTACATCCTGGTGCGCATGGAGCTCAACGACGAGTCGTGGGGCGCGGTGCGCAACACCCCCGGCGTCACCGGCTTCGTCGGCGCGACGTCGCGGCCCTCGCCGCTGTCGCTCGACGACGTGGTGAAGTTCCTGCTGCCGCAGGGCCAGCCCAAGAAGGCCGCCAAGAGCACGGCCGGCGCTGCGACCTCCGAGGCCACCTTGGAGCGACCGGAGATCTTGGTGGACTTCGAGGTCGGCGAGTCGGTCACCGTCATGGATGGTCCGTTTGCGACGCTGCCCGCCTCGATCAGCGAGGTCAACGCCGAACAACAGAAGCTCAAGGTGCTGGTGTCCATCTTCGGCCGCGAAACACCTGTCGAACTGACCTTCAACCAGGTCGCCAAGATCTGATCGCGGACGCGATCCCTAGAAAGGAACATCAACACCCATGGCCCCGAAGAAGAAAGTCGCCGGGCTGATCAAGCTGCAGATCCAGGCCGGGCAGGCCAACCCCGCCCCGCCCGTCGGTCCGGCGCTCGGCCAGCACGGCGTCAACATCATGGAGTTCTGCAAGGCGTACAACGCCGCGACGGAGAACCAGCGCGGCAACGTCATCCCCGTGGAGATCACCGTCTACGAGGACCGCAGCTTCACCTTCGCGCTGAAGACCCCGCCCGCGGCCAAGCTGCTGCTGAAGGCGGCAGGCGTGCAAAAGGGTTCCGGTACCCCGCACACCACCAAGGTCGCCAAGGTGACCTGGGATCAGGTGCGTGAGATCGCCGAGACCAAGAAGGAAGACTTGAACGCGAACGACATCGACGCCGCGTCCAAGATCATCGCCGGCACCGCCCGGTCGATGGGGATCACCGTCGAGTAAGACCGCGGTCCCGTGGGAGGGCCAGCTCCGGCCCGCCAACCACAACCAACCATCGAGATTGGATTACGAATGAGCAAGAACAGCAAGGCATTCCGCGAGGCCGCCGAGAAGGTGGACCGGACGCGGCTGTACACGCCCCTTGAGGCCGCGAAGCTGGCCAAGGAGACGTCGTCGAAGAAGCAGGACGCCACCGTCGAGGTCGCCATCCGGCTCGGCGTCGACCCGCGTAAGGCCGACCAGATGGTGCGCGGCACCGTCAACCTGCCCAACGGCACCGGTAAGACCGCCCGCGTTGCGGTGTTCGCCGTCGGTGACAAGGCCGAGCAGGCCGAGGCCGCCGGCGCGGACATCGTCGGCAGCGATGACCTGATCGAGAAGATCCAGGGCGGATTCCTGGACTTCGACGCCGCGATCGCGACGCCGGACCAGATGGCCAAGGTCGGCCGCGTTGCCCGCATCCTCGGCCCGCGTGGCCTGATGCCGAACCCGAAGACGGGCACCGTCACCGCCGATGTGGCCAAGGCGGTCAACGACATCAAGGGCGGCAAGATCAACTTCCGCGTCGACAAGCAGGCCAACCTGCACTTCGTCATCGGCAAGGCATCGTTCGACGAGTCGGCGCTGGCCGAGAACTACGGCGCTGCGCTCGACGAGATCCTGCGGGCCAAGCCGTCGTCGTCGAAGGGTCGTTACCTGAAGAAGGTCGTCGTGTCGACCACCACCGGTCCCGGCATCCCCGTCGACCCGGCCGTCACGCGTAACTTCACCGAGGCCTGATAGCGCTATCGCGCGTCGGCCACGATGCGGCCGAGTTCCGCGCGTGAGCTGATGCCGAGCTTGCGGTAGATCCGCGCCAGGTTGGCTTCGACCGTCTTCGGACTGATGAACAATGCGGCGGCGACGTCGCGGTTCGTCATGCCGGAGGCGGCCAGCTCGGCGACTCGCCGTTCGGACGGTGTGAGGGCAAGGTCCCGGGTAGGCGCGACGTTCACGCGTGCGAGTTCTGCGCGAGCGCGATCGGCCCACAACGGTGCGCCAAGGGTGACGAACGTCTGCAGCGCTTCGTTCAAAGTTGTTGTGGCGCTGACTTTCTGGCGTTGCCGACGTTGAAGTTGGCCGAGCAGTAGCTGAGTGCGGGCGCGTTCGAATGGCATCTGCAAGCGGTCATGTTCTCGGATGGCGTGCGCAGCCATCGCGCTGGCGGCGTCGACATCGCCCTCGGCGGCCAGGTACATGCTGCGGCAACGGGCGCCGATCGCCAGCATCCACGCGCGGTCGAAATGACGCCCTTCGGTTTCCAGGGCTTTGATCATCGGCTCGGCGTCGGCGCGCCGTCCCAGCGCCACCATCGCCTCGACGGCGTCTGGGATGTAGGAAGCAGTCGTGATCTCCAGGCCGGGGCTCGTTTCGAATGCAGATACCAGCGGCTGCACCGCCGCGAGCGCCTCGGCGTAGTTGGCGAGCGAGACCTCGAGGAATCCCAGCGTCACGAGAGGCCAGTTCGCGAGCCGTGGCGACTCACCGCGCGCGGCGATTTCCAGCGCTGCACGGGCTCCTTCGCGTGCATCGTGTTCTCGCCCAACATAAGCGGTTGCCATGGCCTTCATCGAGAATGCGACGGCCAGCGAGCCGCCGCCCTGCTCTGCGCGTTCCATCACTTCGTCGGCAAGCAGCACGGCGTCTGCGAAGTTTCCGCCCCAGACTTCGATCAGCGTGCCGAGGGTGGCGATGGCCATCAGGTCATGCTCTGCGCCGCGTTCGACAGCAGACCGCCGGGCCGCCGCCAGCTCAACGCGTGCTTCGTCCAGTCGTCCTGTCCAGCTGAGGATCTCAGCATGCACGACTCTCGCACGGAACGGCATGAGCACGTTGACGTCGGGATCGTCGAGGTCCAGTGCGCGTTGCAGGCTCGACTCGTCGACCCCGTGCCCGTAGATGACGCGCAACTGCACCAGCATGGCCAGAGCACGGCTGATAAGTGCGGGCACGCCGCGTTCCTCGGCAACCGCCACAGCCTTGTGGGCGTTGGCCAGCGACTCGTCGAACTGCGCGACCATCCGTTGGCTGAAGGCCAGCGAGATCAGGGTGTCCACCAGCAGGGTCGGGTCGTCGCGGACATCGTCAAGCGCGCCCCTCAGGACAGTGACCGCCTCGCCCCAGTTGTCCTCGTAGAGAAGCAGTCCGGCCATCAGGTTCAAGGCGATTCCCCGCAACAAGCCGGGCTGCAACTCATCGATTGTCGGCTCGAGCAATCGGCGAGCCAACCTCGCGTCACCGGCCCTGAAATGGTGTTCGGCCGCGCGAATTCGGCGCAGTGGGGTGTCGCCGCCGAGCCCGATCGCCAGCTCGACCAGCTCAGCGGCGGCGGCCGGTGCGCCGCGTGCGCTGGCCGAGTCGGCCGCCTCGTCCAGAGACGACAGCGTTGCCGGGTCCGCGCTCGACGCTGCCAGAGCCATATGCCTGGCCTTCAACTCGGGCAACACAACGGCCTGCGCGAGCTTGCGGTGCATTGCCCGCCGCTCGGCGGGGCTCGCGTCGGTGTACACGCTTCGGGCCAACAACGGGTGAGCGAACCGTACGTCATCGCCGTCAACCCTGATGAGCCCCTTGCCTTCTGCCTCGCAAAGCAATTCGACGGTGCGGTCGATCGTGTTGTAGTTGACCTCAGCGAGCAGCTGCACGGTCGGGTTGGCAACCGACGCCGCGGCCAGTAGTAGAGCGCAGGCGTCGCGATTCAGGCTGCCGATCCGGTGACGCATCAAATCGCATAACGTTGGCGGCAGTACCTGACGAGAACCGGCTGCCCCGTCATCGATCGCACGTGCCAACTCGAGCGCGTAAAACGGGTTGCCGCCGGAAGTTTCGGAGATTTGCACCATCGTCGGGCGGGACAACGATCGGCCCAGCCGCGACGAGATCAGTGCGTGGAGGCCACCCAAGCTCAGCGGGCCGACGTGAATGCGGTCAATGCTGTCGGGACGTGCTAAGTGAAGCCAGTTCACCACATGCCCACAGTCAGGATCGCACCGCTCGGTGACCAGCACCCCGACTCGGCCGTTCAGCCGCCGGGCGGCGTATGAGACGACGGCCTGGCTGGACGGATCCATCCACTGCACATCATCCATCGCAACTACGGTTGGCACCTCGATGGACAGGCGGTCGAGGACGGTCGCGAACGCCGCGGCGACCACGCGGTGATCGGTGGCAGGACCTTCGCTGCTGGTGCGCAGCAGCACTCGGTCAACGGCGATGCGTTGTAAGTCGGGGAGCTCACCGAGCACACTCGGATCGACGTCACCCAACAGATCGGCGACCGCCGCATACGCCAGCACGGACTCCGCCTGGCCGGCGCTGGCGGAGATCACCCGGAAACCTCGGTCATGGGCCTGAGCCAGCGCTGCCAGCCAGATCGTGGTCTTGCCGATGCCGGCTTCACCCTCGATGATCAGCCCGGTCGGCCGCTGTTCGGTACCACGCACGAACTCAGATACCGCTCGGAACTCAGCCGAACGGCTTATTACTCCGCTTGACACGATCTCACCATCGCAATCAGCAAATGCATACTACGTCACCTGCCATTGCCTCACGATGCAATGGCAGGCCGCCAACAAGCTGTCAGCAGTGTTAGCTAGCAGTACCCCTGATGCCTGATCGCAAAACCGGCGGCATTAGCCGGCGGTAGGTTTGGGCTCGGCTGCGGGAACGGCAACGCGGCCGTCGGCAGCCATCACCGGCGGCGCGTGGCGTATCCGCGCACCGACATCGCCCGACAAACGTTGATGGGGGAAGCCGGCCCGTTCGCACGTTGCCGAGACGATTTCGGGGGAGTAGGCACCGAATACGCCGTACAGGACTTCGTCGGTGGGGACGGCGAGCGTGACGAGCAGGCGGACCGGGGTGCCCTCCTCGCTGACGTTGGCGGCGGCGAGCTCGATGTTCGCGACGATATCGTCGACCGATTGTTCGGTCAGCTCGGGCAAGTACCACTCAGCCAAGTAGTGCGCCACGTTTGCAACGGCGTCCATGCGCGAACAGTATCTTTTGTCCAGCGTGCAGGGAATCGGGTGTTTCCCTATAGGTGAACTGTTGGACAAATGACCCCCTCAACGGGCTGAGGCCTAAACATAGGGAAACTCCCGATTCCTCGCCAGATGGAACTGAATAACGTCAGGTCATCCAAGGGGGGTTGGGACGGACCCCGGGGCCGACGGAAGGGCCAGTGCGGCAGGACAGCGAGGAGCGGGGCTTCGGTGTCCTCCTGTATCGCAGTGTGCTCGAGCCGTCGGCGCGGGTTCCGTTCGACTTAGGCGGTGTTCGGGTGGGCCGGCTGGCATAGGGGTACAGCAACGGCAACATTAGGGAAACACCCGATTCGTGGCCTGCCACTACGCGGCTAAATTCTAATTGCGCGCTTACCGACGCCGAGAGCGGTAGGCGGCGCAATTCGCGGCTGATTGGCGATCATCTGCCGCGAGGGGAGGGGTTTCTGGTGGGGTCTTTGGTCGTGCGCATCCTGGGTGCCGTTGGCGCCGCGGCACTTTCCGTGACGATGTTCGGGTCCGGCGTCGCCTCCGCGGATTTGGTCGGGCTGACCTACGACGAAGCCGCAGAGTGGATTTCTTCCCGCAATGGCACCCCCGTCGTCGGCACGGTGAGCGGCGATCAGCTCGAGACGGGTGACTGCGTCGTCGTCAGTTGGCAGACGTCGAAGTTCCTCAATTCCAGCGGCGACAACGATCGGGCAAAAGACTTCTTGCTCAACTTGAATTGCAACAATCTCGTCGCCTCGCCGGGCAATCCCGGCAACTCGGTGATGACACCGCAAGGTGCGCAGGCGAAAAAGGAGCAACAAGCGGCGGCGAAGATCAACAAGAATCCGACGTGGTGCGAGACGACCGACGAGGCCATGCAGTATTGCGAGAAAATATGCACGCGCACGGGTCTTTGTGAAGTCTGACCAACCATCTCCGCCCTTCTCGTCCGCGTAGTCAAAGGCGAGGTGTATCAATGCGAATCAGCGTGATCGGCACCGGTTATCTCGGCGCCGTCCACGCCGCATGCATGGCGAGCCTGGGGCATGAGGTCGTCGGATACGACACTGACTCGGCGAAGGTCGAGGCGTTATCTCGCGGGGTCTCGCCGTTCTTCGAGCCGGAGTTCGAAAACCACCTGGCATCGGTGCTCGCGACGGGACAGCTGCGATTCACCAACAGCGCCGAGGAGGCCGTTCGCGGCGCGAAACTGCATTTCATCTGTGTCGGGACACCGCAGCAGTTGGGGTCTGATGCGGCCGATCTGACCTTCGTCGACGCCGCCGTGCAGACCGTCACCGACTTGGCGGATTGCGACGGACTGATTGTCGGGAAGTCGACCGTGCCTGTCGGTACCGCTCAACGGCTGGCGGACAGACTGGGCGGCAACGGTTCTCGGCTCGAAGTGGCGTGGAATCCAGAGTTTCTGCGCGAAGGCAAAGCCGTGCGGGACACCCTGCACCCCGACCGGCTGGTGTTCGGGGTTACGTCAGAGTATGCCGAGAAGTCCCTGCTGGAGGTCTACGGCAAGCTCGTCGACGACGGCACGCCGTACATCACCACCGACTTGGCGACGGCGGAGATGGTGAAAGTAGCCGCGAACTCCTTTCTGGCGACGAAGATCTCGTTCATCAACGCAATGGCTGAGGTGTGCGAGGTGGCCAACGCCGATGTCGTCACGCTCAGCCAGGCGCTGGGTTACGACGATCGGATCGGTCGTCGCTTTCTCAACGCCGGCCTCGGGTTTGGCGGCGGGTGCCTGCCCAAGGACATCCGCGCCTTCAGCGCTCGGGCGGGCGAGCTGGGGGCATCGGACGCGCTGACGTTCCTGCGTGAGATCGACAAGATCAACATGCGCCGGCGCGACAAGGTCGTCGCTGTCGCCGGCGCCATGCTCGGAGGTGACTTCCTGAGCAAGAACGTCGCGGTGCTGGGGGCGGCGTTCAAGCCCAACAGCGATGACGTGCGGGACTCCCCGGCGCTCAACGTGGCCGCAGCCATGCATCTGAAGGGTGCTGCCGTCCGGGTGCACGACCCAAGGGCAATCCCGAGCGCGCGCAAACGGTTTCCCACGTTGACCTACTGCCCGATCGTCGAAGACGCCTGCCGGAACACCGATTTGATTGTGCTTGCCACGGAATGGGATGAGTACCGCAACATCGACCCCCGCGCGTACTTGTCCATCGTTCGTGTGCCGCGGCTACTCGACGCAAGGAATGCGGTCGACCACAACTTCTGGACGGAAGCCGGCTGGCAGGTGTACGCGCTGGGACGGGGCGCACTGAACGCCTGAACCGGGATGCGCGCGAGGCTAATCGGTCGCGAGATCGCAGGAGCGCCGGCAAAGGTCGAGTATCGGCGGCAAGAGGTCGGCGATCTGCGAACCGACCATTGCGAAGAACTCCGTGTTTTGACCAATCGGGTCAGGAATATCCCGCAGCTCGCGGGTGTCCACATGCGGGCGGAGCGCTGCAAGGTCTGCGACATCTTGTGCGCTGCCCTCGGAAGCGAGTCGGGCGGCTTCGCTCAGCGTGAAGGTTCTGCGGAGTTGGCGCGGGGCAAGATCCAGAACCGCGTCGCGGTGTGCCCGCGTCATGGTGAGAACGAGATCGGCATCCGATGCGATTCTCGACGTGAGCTGTCGCGCGGCGAAGTTGGACACTTCACCACCCAGCTTCTCGAGGACGAGCGCCGCATCGCGATGAATCGGATGCGCGATCACTGCGCGGGTGCCGGCGCTGGACGTCCTGAGTTCCGGAACCTGACACTGAGCGGTGTAGGCAGCGGCGAGTCGTTCCGCAATTGGCGACCGACAGATGTTTCCAGTGCAAACAAACAGTACGTGCAGAAGCGCACTCCTCATTTCAAAGTGAATCCCGTGCCGCCGTCCGGATGGCGTCGACAATACGGGAACGGCATTCATTATCCCTGCGTTCACGCGCCGAACGCATCTTCGCCCGCAAAGGGTCCGAGCTAATAGCGCTGATCGATTTTGGGGCTTGTGCAAACATCATGAGCC
>DATFCF010000929.1:0-3158 GCA_035253445.1 Mycobacterium sp. | reverse complement strand
GGATCGAGTCGTTGGACTGGAGTTCGGCGATCAGGTCGATGAGCGCGTCGAGGTCGGCGGTCACGGTGCCGCCGACGATGACGCCGGGGGCGTTGAGGACGCCGACGGCGGGTGCGACGTTCGGCGAGGGGTTCGGTGCGTTGAGGAACAGATCGTCGGCCTTATTGGTGATCGCTCGTGACACCGACTGGCTCAGTTGTTCGGCGGTCTGGTCCTGCACCCACCGCTCCCGGCTGATACGTACCAGCTGTGCGACTTTGGATGTGTAGCAAAGCCGTTCTGCCAGTTCGGGTTCGCCTTCCGGGATCGGGTTGCCCTCTGCGACGACGGTGGCGTCGTCGTCATCGACATAGCCGACCCGCACTGCGGGCGCGTCACCTTCGACTTCGCCGCCCTTGGTGGCGCAGGTCAACACCAACGCCTCGTCGGTGGGCGCGAACGCGATGACATCGGGACGCCACGCGCCAGCCGACGTAGTGGTTGTGTGCGTAAAAGCATGATGACTTCCTCACTGCGGCAACAGAATCAGAGCCGCGACAATCGAGTTGGTTGTCGGCTGGCTCCACGGCCTGTGCCGTTCCCCCGCCAGGGGATTGAGGTACGCGGCTCAACGGATCACCGACCCTGGCCTGGGCCGCGTTGTCTCACATCCTAAACCCCGGTGTCCGGTGGCCGGAAGGCATCGACCCAATCATCGCCGGGTTCTTGGAGCGGCGGATTGCCATATAGGTCTTCTTCGGCGAGCCATGCGCCGAACCGCTTCAGACCGCCGAGCCAGGTGGTCGCGGTGGTGGCTTGCGCGCCACTGTCGAAGAGGTCGGCGATCCATGCTTGCGCGTTCGTCTTTGTCAGTTCGGGCGGCGTGCCAGTCTCGGCGCACCAGCGCGGTATCGCTCCACGCCCGTGCCGTAGGTAGTGAGGGTGCGATCGGATTTGCCCGCTGCACGCATGGCGCGCTTCCACGACGGCACTTCAGCGGCGAGGTCTAGCAAAGATTCGGCCATGCCAATGGTGTGACATAACCCGCTGTGCTAATCGAACGTCAGTCGAACATCGGCCCTGACGGCGTCGCGTCAGACCAATCCGGTGGCATCAAATACCCAGCTCATGTCGGCGTTCGCGAAGTCGGCCATCCAGCTTGGTGGGGCATGATTGGCAAGAGCTCCCATATCCCAATAGTCCTTCCACAGCGTGATCTTGCCGTCCTGCACGCGGTGCACGGTGACGAACTGCAGTGTGGCTGATTCGCCTGTGGCCCAATGCCATTCCTCGTGATGTTCGTACATGACGTCGGCGCCGTTGCTGAGCATGAGTCCGGTGAAGTTCTCGTAGGACGCCAACGGCTCGAGCCCGATCTTGAGCCGCTTGACGATGTCCTCCGGACCCCTTGCCGCGGCCGTCGCGCCGACCGGCACGTCGAGGTAGATGCAGTCGTCGGATAAGAAGGTCTTCAACGAGTCCCAGTCGCGGTCGGACAACGCCTTCCACATGGCCAGGACCGTATCCTCAGCTGACACTTGCCAACTCGGTTTCAGGAGCAGAAAGCGCCGGCGCCTTGTGGGCGGCGCGCAGGAACCGTCCGGTGCGCTGCGTGCCGACCACGTCGGTCGCCTCACCGTCCACGAACACCGCGCGGCCTCCGACGAACACCGCGGTCACGGTGTCGTCGTTGCGGTTGACCATGCGGGACAGCCCGCCGTACTGGTCGACGGGATGCTCGGCGTAGGCGTCCAACGAGGAGTCGAGCCGGGCGGGGTCGACGACGACGATGTCGGCGCGGTCGCCGATGCGCAAGTGACCGGCGTCGATTCGGTACCAGTCGGCCAGTTCACCGGTGAGCCGGTGCACGGCGTGTTCGACGCTCATGAACGGCTTGCCCGCCTTCTCTGCGTCGTGGACGTGCCGCAGCAGGCGCAGCCCCATGTTGTAGAACGCCATGTTGCGAAGGTGCGCGCCCGCATCCGAGAACCCCATCTGAACTCCGGGCTCGCGCGCCAGCTTCTTGAGCACCTCAGGACGGTGATTGGAAATCGTTGTGCGCCAGCGTAATGCTTTGCCGTGCTCGAGAACCAGATCCAGGAATGCATCGACGGGGTGTAGACCACCCCGGTCTCTACCAACTTCACCGAACGACTTGCCGATCACCGCCGCGTCGGGGCAGTCGACGATTTCTGCGTCGAAGAAGTCGCGATGCCACACCCGTACTCCGAACTTGCTCTCGTACTGCTTGCGGAACTGACGGCGGTACGCCGCGTCCCGCAGCATCTCGTTGCGTTCCATCTCGTCACGTAGATGAAGCGCCGCTGCGCCGGCACCGAACTCCTCGAAGATGACCAGGTCGATACCGTCGGCGTAGACCTCGAACGGAACCGGAAGGTGCTGCCAGCGGAAGTTGCCACCAAGCCGGTTGATGAAGCGCGCAACCGGTCCCATCATCTTGATGGCGTATGGATTCGACTTGACGTCCGCGGCCGACAGCAGGCTCGTTTTCAGCGGATTGCGGAATATGCCCAGCGATTGCACGACCTGGGATCCGAGGTTGAACGGGTTGCCGATATCGGGTCCGGATTGCAGGATCCTGCCCGCGCGTCGGAGCTTGGACTTCAGGCGGCGTAGTTCGCGGGGCTTCGCATATGTGGACGGCAGGGTTCGCGATCGACAGACCTCACCGTCGAGCTTGTCGAAAAGCAATTGCTGCGAGGACATTCCGACGAAGCCCGCCTTCAGCGCCTCGTCGAGCCACTTTTCCATCTGCGCCTGCTCGCTCTTGGTCGGGCGCTGGCGCTTCTGGGTCGCCCGATCCAAACCCATGATTGCCGCGCGCATATCGGAGTGGCCGATGAACGCCGCGACGTTGGGTCCGAGAGGACGGGCCTCGAGCGCCTCGACGTATTGCTCGCAGTTCGCCCACGTCTTGTGCGTGTCGACCGCGCCGATGACATGTTCGCGCGGGATGGCTTCGACCCGGCCGAAGATGTCGCCTGCATCCACGCCGCCGACGTGGACGGTCGACAGCGAGCAGGATCCGAGCATCACGGTGGTGACGCCGTGCCGCAGCGATTCCGACAGCGACGGCCCGCCCAGCACCTCGACGTCATAGTGCGTGTGGATGTCGATCATGCCGGGCAACACCCACTTGCCCACCGCGTCGATCACCT
>DATFCF010000928.1:0-2298 GCA_035253445.1 Mycobacterium sp. | reverse complement strand
CGCCGAACAGGAACAGCCAAAACGAGAACGCATTCAACCGCGGGAAGGCCACATCGGGTGCGCCGATCTGCAGCGGCAACACCAGATTGGCGAAACCGAACACAATCGGGGTGGCGTAGAACAGCAGCATCACCGTGCCGTGCATGGTGAACAACTGGTTGAACTGCTCGTTGGACAGGAACTGCAGCCCGGGGACCGCGAGTTCGGTGCGCATGAGCAGCGCCATCAGCCCGCCGATGAAGAAGAAAATGAAGCAGGCGACGCAGTACATGATGCCGATCAGCTTGTGATCGGTCGTGGTGATGAGCTTGTAGATCAGGCTGCCCTTGGGACCTAGTCGGGCAGGGAACGGACGACGAGCCTCGAGTTCTCCGATTGGGGGCGCTTCGGCTACCAACAGGTCCTCCAAACATCCAGTCGGGACATCCCCGCAGACTTCGTGTCCGAATCCTATCTCCCGGCGGGGCCGGAAGTCTGGGTGGTCCTACAAACGGTCGTATTCGCGTCCCGCGATGTCGAGGTCGCCGCATGACCGGCCGCCAGCTGGCCGGATGTTAACGTCGGCGACGTGCTGATCAGCGGGCGGCGAACGGGCCTTCTGGCCGCCGTTGCCGCCATCGGCACAGCGGTTTCGCTCGTGCTCATCAGCGGCTGCGGGTCGCCCAGCGAAACCCCGTCACCCGCCCAGCAGTCGGTGATCACCAGCACCACCAAGATCGCCGGCGCCGGCGTGCTCGGTAATCAGCGCAGACCCGACGAGTCGTGCGCACCCGAGCCTGTCCCCCTCGACCCTGGCCCGCCGGAACGGGAGGTCCGTCACGCGGCGGGCACTACCCAGGTTCGTGCGGACCCGCAGCGCATTGTGGTGCTCTCCGGAGACCAGCTCGACGCCCTGTGCGCGCTTGGCCTGCAGTCACGCATCGTGGCCGCCGCATTGCCCGACGGCTCCACCAGCCAGCCCTGGTATCTCGGCACCGTCATCCACGACGTCCCCGGCGTCGGCACCCGCAGCACACCGGATCTGGACGGGATCCGCGCAGCGGCCCCTGACCTGATCCTGGGCTCGCAAGCGCTGACGCCCGACGCGTTCGGATCGCTGTCCGAGATCGCACCGACGGTGTTCACCGGGGCACCCGGTGCGGCGTGGCAGGAGAATCTGCGCACGGTGGGCGCGGCGACCGGGCGCCTCGATGCCGCCAACGGACAGATCGACGGGTTCGGCCAGGCCGCCGACAAGACCGGCGCGGACAACGACGCCACCCACTTCCAGGCGTCGGTGGTGCAGCTGACCGACACCACGATGCGGGTCTACGGCTCCGACACCTTCCCGGGCAGCGTGCTCGCCGATGTAGGCGTGGATCGTCCTGCGGCACAACGGTTTACCGACAAGCCATATATCGAGATCGGCATCAGCGACACCGATTTGGACAACTCGCCGGACTTCCGCATCGCCGACGGCGACATCGTCTACATCTCGTTCGCGTCGCCGGCCGCCAAGGACCGCGCGCCCGCCGTGCTCGAAAGCGAGGAATGGAAGAAGTTGTCTGCCACCCGCGATAATCGCGTCTTTGCGGTCAACAACGAGGTGTGGCAGTCCGGCGAGGGAATCGTCGCGGCGCGCGGCATCCTGGCCGATCTGCGGTGGGTCAACGCCCCGATCAACTAGTAGTCTCGCCCGGGTGTTCCACGTCCTGAAATCCACATACCTGCAGCCGGCCGACGTCGTCGAGCAGACCCGTCCCGCCCATCTGGAATGGCTCAAGGGTGAGGTCGCCGCAGGCCGCATCATGCTGGCCGGCCGTCTGGAAGACCAGTCCGGTGCCATGCTGATCACCGGCGATATCAGCACCGAACAAGCGCAGGACATCATCGATCGCGACCCGTACACACCGGCCGGGGTCGCCCGCTACGACGTGGTCTCGTTCAACGGCGCATTCCGGGCACCGGGCCTCTAGGCTCAATTCACAGCAAAATCCGGGATTAAGGTCGACGAATCGACCGTTGAGACCGGTAGGCCGCACCGTTGCGGCGAATTCAATGCGCGTCACCAAGTCTTGTGAGCGCATGCCTCAAAGACGAAACAGAGGGTTGTGATGAGCACCGTTACCGCATATGCCGCACTGTCGGCCACCGAACCGCTTGCCAAGACCACCATCGAGCGGCGCGAGGTCGGACCCCAGGATGTGGCTTTCGACATTCATTTCGCCGGCATCTGTCACTCCGATATCCACACCGTGAAAGCCGAGTGGGGCGAGCCGAACTACCCGGTTGTGCCCGGCCATGAGATCGCGGGCATCG
>DATFCF010000927.1:0-2734 GCA_035253445.1 Mycobacterium sp. | reverse complement strand
TGTGGTCGTCCCCACTCGTCTGGGCACCGCCGGTGCTCACCACGACGCCGGGAGGGGCGGCAGATGTCGTCGACCCGGTGGACGTCGACGTGGTGCTCGCCGGGGAGTCACCGGCGGCGGGATCCGTCGCGGGCGGCGCTTGGTTCGCGGCTGATTCCGTCGGGTCCGGCGCCGACGTGCCTTCAGGCTCTGAAGCCGACTCCGACGACGGCTCGGACGAGGGCGTTTCGGCCCACGCCACCCCGGGAGACCCGGTGATCACCGCTGCCCCGACCCCGAGGGCAACCGCCAATCCCCCGACCCGACCTACATATGCTGCGGCATTCACAATGGTCTCCCGTTCCGCCCAACAGTCGCGGGTGTCAGGGAATGGGTTTACTACCTTTGCGCTACTCGTGGTGTCGGAATGGACGACATCAGCCGTGGCGCGTCAACTACTTAGCTGCTAACGACGCAGCCCGGCCAGAACGCGCGCGCGCATTCCGGCGGCGGGCGCGGCCGATGCGGCGGCCAGCATCTCGGCGACCGTGCTGAATTTGTCGCGCGGCCGCTGGTCACCGCCGCGCGCGACCTCCGCGGCGTCGATGGCCGTCCATCCGGCGGTGTCGACCGCATCTGGCTTGCGGCTGCGCACGAGCTTGTCCAGCGCGCCCCGCTTACCGGCAGGGTCGGCAAGCAGCCCGGCGTTGTAGTCGGCGACCAGGTTATGCACGGTCTGCCCGGCGCACGACTTGTTGGTCCCAATGAACCCGGTCGGCCCGCGCTTGATCCAGCCGGCGACGTAGCTGCCCGGCGCTCCGATGACACGGCCGCCGTCGTTGGGCACCACCCCGGCGGACTCATCGAATGGCAAGTCGCGAATCGGCTTGCCGCGGTAGCCGATCGAGGTCAACACCAAGCCTGCCGGCAGCTGACGCAATTCGTCGGTGCCCGTCACGGTGAATTCCACACCGTCGGCGCGCCCGTCGCCCACGATGCGGTTCGGCGTGAGTCGGTACGCCAGCCGGATGCGTGGGCGAGTGGTGGGCGTCAGCCCGCAAGACCCGGCATCGCCCAGCTTCGACAGGATCTCAAGTTTGTTGCGCATCAACGGATCCGACACCTCCGCCAGATCGCGCAGCACCAGGTCATGATCGGCGCCGTCGAGAACGACATCGCACGTCGACGTCAGGCCGATGAGTTCGGGCAGCGTGAACGCGGAATCAGCGGGACCGCGGCGGGCGGCGATCACCACCTCGTCGACCCGCGAGTCGCGCAGCGCCGCCAGCGCATGATCGGAGATGTCGGTGCGCGCCAGCGCATCCGGATCCGCGGTGAGGATGCGGGCGACGTCGAAAGCAACGTTGCCGTTTCCGACGATGACGACCCGCTCGTGACCCAAATCAACTGGAAAATCAGTGAATTCGGGATGACCGTTGATCCACGCGACCATCTCGGTAGCGGTGCCGGTGCCCGGCAGGCCCATGCCGTCGATCTCCAGCCGACGGTCGTTGGGCGCGCCGACGGCGTAGAGCACCGCATGATGATGCACAAGCAATTCGGCGTGGGTCACGTCCGATCCCACCTCGACGTTGAGATAGAAGGTGAATCCAGGCAGCCGCGTCACCTTGTCGAACAACTTCGTCACCCGCTTGGTGCTCTGATGATCGGGCGCGACGCCTGCGCGCACCAACCCGTATGGGGTTGGCAGCTTTTCGAAGACGTTGACCCGAACGCCACGCTGAGTGAGCAGTTCGTCGGCCGCATACATCGCCGCGGGGCCAGACCCGACGATGGCCACCGTCAGGGGTCCGCCCGAACGCGCACGAACCAAGGGGGCGTCGATGACCGGCGCCAACTTGGACGTCGGCGGCCGCTTGCCCTCGGGTTCCGGATAGAACGCCGCATTGAGCGCGACGAACGGCAGCTGCTTGGGCTCCAACCGGGTGTCGGGCGCGATCGCTTCGACAGGGCACGCGCTGACGCAGGCACCGCAGTCGACACACGCCGCCGGGTCGATGTAGAGCATCTCGGCGGTGGCGAAGCCCGGCTCGTCCGGTGATGGATGAATGCAGTTCACCGGGCAGGCGTAGACGCAGGACCCGTCGCTACAGCACGACTGGGTTATCACATGCGGCATGAAACCCCTAGGCGGCCGCGACCACGTGCTGGCGCGCAGGTTCGCTGCGGTAGCGGCTTGGGCGGCCGTCGATCTTGCAGATCTTCCAGATGAGTTTGGCGATCGGGTTGATCAGCCCGGTGTCCTGGCACAGCATCCTGACGTCGCCGAACATGTCGCGCAGCATTTGCCGGGACTCCGGCGAGCGGAAGAACACTTCCTTGCGCACCGAGCGGGGGATGTCGAATTGCCTCCAGAACGCGCGCGGCGGAACGATGATGGCCGAGCACAGAATCCGCATGGTGAGCGGAACGTAGAGCGACAACCAGAACCGCTTGCGACGCGGCAGGTGCGGCACCCGCTTGCGCAGATACTCATGCGCGAACGAGATGTGCCGGGCCTCCTCGGCGACGTGGATGGCCATCACCCGCTCCATGATCGGGTGTAGCGACTTGCCCTCGCGCAGGACGTTCTTCTGCGTGTGGTCGATGGGCTCCTCGCCCGCGAGGATGCCGAACCAGAACGGGATCGGCAGCGGACCGGCGGCCAGCGGGATCAACGGCTGGACCCACTTCAACAGCCGCGGCATCCCGGGCACGTCGGCGCCGATGCGGTTCACCATCTCCTGAAACATCA
>DATFCF010000926.1:0-5907 GCA_035253445.1 Mycobacterium sp. | reverse complement strand
GGCAGCTTCTTATGCGACTCGGGGGAAGGTGGATCCTGGGGGCGGGAGCGAAGCGACGCGGGGGAAGGTGACTCCTGGGGGCGGGAGCGAAGCGACTCGGGGGAAGGTAGAAGCATGACGACATCTGAGGTCATCAACCCGGCCACCGAGGAGCTGCTGCGCACCGTCGAGCAGACCGACGAAGCCGGCGTCGACGATGCGGTGGCGCGTGCGGTTGTGGCTCAGCGCAATTGGGCTCGGCTGGCACCGGCCGAACGGGCCGCGGCGCTGCGGGCCTTCGCCGCCGCGGTGGACGCGCATACCGATGAGCTGGCCGCGCTGGAGGTCGCCAATTCCGGGCATCCGATCAGCAACGCAAAGTGGGAGGCCGGCCACGTTCGTGACGTCCTGCAATTCTACTCCGCCAGCCCGGAGCGCTTGTCGGGCAAGCAGATTCCCGTCGCTGGCGGTCTGGATGTCACGTTCAACGAGCCGCTAGGGGTCGTCGGCATCATCACGCCGTGGAACTTCCCGATGACGATCGCCTCATGGGGCTTCGCCCCCGCGCTGGCCGCAGGGAATGCGGTGCTGGTGAAGCCCGCGGAGTGGACGCCGCTGACCACGATCCGGCTGGGCGAACTCGCGGTCGAGGCGGGGCTGCCCGCGGACCTGTTCCAGGTGCTGCCGGGTAAGGGCTCGGTGGTGGGGGAGCGGTTCGTCGCCCATCCCGATGTGCGCAAGATCGTGTTCACCGGCTCGACGGAGGTCGGCACGCGCGTGATGGCCGGCGCCGCCGCGCAAGTCAAGCGGGTGACGCTGGAACTCGGCGGCAAGAGCGCCAACATCGTGTTCGACGACTGCGATCTGGATAAGGCCGCCGCCACCGCCCCGTACGGTGTGTTCGACAACGCCGGTCAGGACTGCTGTGCGCGAAGCCGAATCCTGGTGCAGCGCAACGTCTACGACCGGTTCATGGAACTGCTGGAGCCCGCCGTGAAAGGCGTGGTGGTGGGCGATCCGCAGTCCAAGGACACCGAGATGGGGCCGTTGGTGTCGAAGTCGCACTGGAGCAGTGTCGCCTCGTATGTGCCCGACGATGCACCGGTCGCGTTCCGCGGTGACGCGCCGTCTGGACCGGGATATTGGTTCCCGCCGACCGTGCTGACCCCGTCCCGCAGTGATCGCACGGTCACCGAGGAGATCTTCGGACCGGTGGTGACTGTGCTCCCGTTTGACGACGAGGCCGACGCCATCGCGCTGGCCAACGACACTCCTTACGGCCTGTCGGGCTCGATCTGGACAGACAATCTGTCGCGGGCGTTGCGGGTGTCACGGGCGGTGGAATCCGGGAACCTGTCGGTCAATTCGCACTCGTCGGTGCGGTACAACACCCCGTTCGGCGGGTTCAAACAGTCGGGGCTGGGGCGCGAGCTCGGCCCCGATGCGCCGCTGTCGTTCACCGAAACCAAGAACGTCTTTTTCGCGATCGGAGATGCTTGATGGATCTGACCCAGAGGCTGGCCGGCAAGGTCGCGGTGATCACCGGCGGTGCCAGCGGTATTGGACTTGCCGCGGGCCGGCGCATGCATGCCGAGGGCGCGACCATCGTCGTCGGCGACATCGATCAGACTGCGGGTAAGGCGGCCGCCGACGAACTCGAGGGATTGTTTGTGCCCGTTGATGTCTCGGACGAAGCCGCGGTCGATGCGTTGTTCGACAGCGCGGCCGAAGCCTACGGGTCCGTCGATATCGCCTTCAACAACGCAGGCATTTCGCCGCCGGAGGACGACGTCATCGAGAACACCGAGTTGCCCGCGTGGCAGAAGGTGCAGGACATCAACCTCAAATCGGTGTACCTGTCGTGCCGGGCCGCGCTGCGGCACATGGTGCCTGCGAAGAAGGGCTCGATCATCAACACCGCGTCGTTCGTGGCGGTGATGGGGTCGGCGACGTCGCAGATTTCCTACACCGCGTCCAAGGGCGGCGTGCTGGCGATGTCCCGCGAGCTGGGAGTCCAGTACGCGCGCAGCGGAATTCGCGTCAACGCGCTGTGCCCTGGGCCGGTGAACACCCCGCTGCTACAGGAGCTGTTCGCCAAGGATCCGGAGCGGGCCGCGCGGCGGCTGGTGCACGTGCCGATCGGCCGGTTCGCCGAGCCTGAGGAGCTTGCCGCCGCGGTGGCCTTCCTGGCCAGCGACGACGCGTCGTTCATCACCGGCTCGACGTTCTTGGTCGACGGCGGCATCAGCGGCCACTACGTGACTCCGCTATAGCCATGTCTGCCGACCCGGATTTCCCGCTGGCCAGCGATGCCCTGCTGCGCCCGGTGCGGCCCGGGAACGCGTTCGAAGACACCGTCGGG
Source organism: Mycobacterium sp. (assembly GCA_035253445.1). GTDB lineage: Bacteria > Actinomycetota > Actinomycetes > Mycobacteriales > Mycobacteriaceae > Mycobacterium. The sequence continues at coordinate 3,566 of DATFCF010000926.1, read as the reverse complement.
CGGCTACTGCAGACCATTCGGCTCGGCGTGTTGCAGCCCGGCGAATCGCTACCGCCCGAACGGGAGTTGGCGTCCCGGCTCGGCGTCAGCCGCGACACGGTGCGGGAGGCGATCAAGTCGCTGTCCGATGCCGGGTATCTGGTGTCGCGACGAGGGCGTTACGGCGGCACCTTCCTGGCCGACGAACTACCACGCCACACCGAAGACCGCCCCGGCGTGACCAGCGCCGAGATCGACGACGCACTGCGACTGCGCGAGATCCTCGAGGTGGGCGCCGCGCGGATGGCCGCCCACCGCACGCTGAGCGCGGCCGAACGGGAGGTCCTGTGGTCACGGCTTGCCGATGTCCGGGGCGCACCGCCCGACAACTACCGCCGGCTGGACTCCCGGTTGCACCTGGCGATCGCGGAGGCGGCAGGGTCGCCGTCACTGGTACCGCTGGTCGCCGAGAACCGGATGCGGCTGAACGGACTGCTTGACCAAATCCCGTTGTTGCCACGCAATATCGCCCACTCCGACGAACAGCATGAGTCGATCGTCATGGCGATACTGGCCGGCGACGGTGACGGCGCCGCGACGGCAATGCGGGCGCACGTCGCCGGGTCCGCCGCGCTGCTGCACGGCTTCCTCGACTAGCGACTTCCCGCGTGGGCCCACATGTGCCTAGGGGACGTGCGTGTCCGGCCCGCGACACGCCGATGTTTGAGGACATTTTGCGCCCGCCCGCGAGAACTAGTTGCGCGTGTCAGCCATGTGGATCTGGGGAATAACTGTGACGTGTCGATTTTGCGTTCGCTCTGCCTTCGCAGCGCTGAAGGCGAACGGCGATGCGCTTGATCGTCGGCCGCGGGGAGATAGGTGACTTCGCATGGACGCCTCTGTTTCAGCACCAGCACGACGGGTCGCCGTCATCGCTCACCGGAAGAAGTCCATCGGTGGCGGTCTCGAAGAACTCAGGAAGCTGATCGCGGACGAAGGGTTCCACGACCCCATCTGGTACGAAGTGTCCAAGAGCCGCAAGGCGCGCAAGCGGGCCCGGTGCGCGCTCAAGGACGGTGCCGATCTGGTACTGGTGTGGGGCGGCGACGGCATGGTTCAGCGGTGTGTGGACGCGCTCGCCGGCTCGGATGCCGCCGTCGCGGTCATCCCGGCCGGCACAGCGAACATGTTCGCCGGCAACCTAGGTATCCCGACCGACCTGCCGCAGGCCGTGCGGATAGCGTTCGACGGTCAGCGCCGGCGGCTCGACCTCGGCAAGCTGAACCGCGAGCACTTCGCTGTCATGGCCGGCGCCGGATTCGACGGCGAGATGATCAATGACACCGACCGCGAGTTGAAGGACCGGGCCGGGCGGCTCGCGTACGTGTTGACCGGGCTGCGCCACGTGCGGGACAAGCCGATGCCAACGAAGATCCGCGTCGACGGGAGGAAATGGTTCGACGGGCCGGCAACCTGCGTGCTGTTCGGCAACGTTGGCACCATCACCGGCGGTATCCGCGCTTTCGACGATGCCCGGCCCGACGACGGCTACCTCGACGTCGGGGTCGCCACCGCCCAGGGCGCCCTGCAGTGGGCCCGTACCCTCGGCCGCGCGGCCGCGGGCCGCTCGGAGCGCTCGCCGTTCGTCGAGATGACGCAGGGGCGAGTGATCGACGTCAAGTTCGCCGAGCCGCTTGCGTACGAACTCGACGGTGGGGAGCGGGGCTCCAGCAAGCGATTGAAGGCGGCTGTGGTGCCGGCGGCGCTCACCTTTTGCGTGCCAGAGGATTAGCCGGCGAAGCTAGTGGTCTGACCACCGGTGCCGGCCGGCCCCGGGAGCGTGTCCAGCGTGCGCCCGTACCTCGGATCGGGGTTCGGCGACAGCGCCGGGCGACGTTGCCACGTCTGACTGCACCGCGACCGTCAGCGGATCAGCCGATGCCGGAGCCGGCGCGCCCGCGCGGACCGCCTCAAGCTGCGCGGCGAACGCGATGCCGAGGAACAGCGCCACTGAGGACAGGTTCGCCCAGAGCAGCAGGGCGAAGATCCCGGTCAACGGGCCGTAGGTGGTGCCGAACGACGCACTCCGCGCGACGTAGAGCGCGAGCAGGCCGGTCAGCAGCAGCCACAGCGCAAGTGACAAGCCGGACCCGAATGCCAGCCACGAGTACCCGGGCTGTCGCCGGCGCGGCGCGCGCTCCAGAACGACGGTGAAGGACGCCCACGCGAGGATGACTCCAAGCGGCCAGCGGCCGATCGTCCACAACGTCTCGAATGTGTCGCCCCAGCCGTACGCTGCAACCAGCGAGTGGCCGAGCGCGTCGCCGGCAATGATGACGAGGAATCCGAGCAGCGAGAGCAGGCCGGCGGTCAATGCCATCAGCAGCGCCCGACCATACTTCTGCCGCGTCGGCCGGTCGCGTTCGATGCCGTAGATGCGGTTGGCGCCCCGCTCGATCTGACCCATCGCCGTGGTCAGCGCGACGATCGCGGCGAGCAGACCGAGCCACAACGCGAGCTGGCCGCCCGTCGCCCCCTGGCCTTGGATGCGCTCCGCGGCCTGCTGCACCATGTCGCCCTGGCCACTGCCTGGCAGCACCCGGGCCAGGGTCTGGGTGATGACTGTCCCGATCTTCTCCTGATGCAACGCGCTCGACAGGCCGATGACCGCGATGACGAGCGGGATGAACGACAGGCAGAACTGCAGCGCGAGGGCGCGCGCGTTGGTAAAGCCGTCGGCGTACCTGAAGCGGATGAACGAGTTCTTGACCAGATTCCAGCGCCCGTACCGCCGCAAGGCTGTGACAGCGTCGTCGGCGGAGAGTTCGTCGCCGGAGATCGTGACCGTCTCGGGCACGCGCGTCGCGGTGCTCATCTCGGCCTCCTTAATCGGTTAGGCGGCCGTCGCCACCGGCTGCGGCCAGTGTCTTGTCCACCGGCTTCCGCAGGTCCGGCACGTCCGCCCTCGCGGGTTTGACGACGGCCGCGGCGGGCATCATCCGCTCACCAGGCGTCTGTCGGCGTCGACGGCAGCGTGGCCGCCTGCATGACGGGTGCGAACGTAGAAGATGACGACCGTCAGCCAGATCGCGCCGAGTAGCGCGCCGGCGAGCACGTCCGTCGGGTAGTGCATGCCGCGATACACCCGGCTGCCGGCGATGATCAGCGGCACCGCTGCGCCGACGACGACGGCGACCACCCCGATCCACCGGTACCGGCTGTGCCAGAGGATGATCGCGGCAACCGAGCCGTAGAAGCACACGGCGGCAGCAGTGTGGCCAGACGGGAACGACGACGTCGGCGGCGCGTCGTCGAGGTGCGGCACCTTCGGCCGCGGCCGGTCGATGAACAACGTCGTCGCCACGAAGATGGCCGTCTCGCCGACGACCGCGTAGATCACAATCAGGGATTCGCGCCAGCGGCCGAACGTCCAACGGAACACGGCCGCGGCGAGCGCCGTGAGGGTGATGATCGTCGGCGTGGCCGACAGCGTCGTGATGAGCTGGCTTTCCGAGATGCCCTCTTGCTGGCGATACTCCACGAGCCGACTCGGCACCTCGGCGTCCCACCTGCCGATCGCTGTGGAC
>DATFCF010000925.1:0-4454 GCA_035253445.1 Mycobacterium sp. | reverse complement strand
TGCCGACGGCAGGCAATTGCATTAGTGGCCGAACGGGTCGGGATCCTTGCCCGGCGTCCAGCTCAGCCCGGGGGTTCCCCAGCCATTCGACTTCACCGCCCGTTTTGCGCTGCGCGCGTGCCGGCCGACAAGCCGGTCCAGGTAAAGGAAGCCATCCAGATGGCCGGTCTCGTGCTGCAGCATTCGGGCGAACAGCCCGGTGCCTTCCAGCGTGATGGCGGTGCCCTCGGCATCGAGGCCGGTCACCCGAGCCCAGTCCGCCCGGCCGGTCGGGAACGACTCCCCGGGCACCGACAGGCAGCCTTCGTCATCGTCGTCGGGATCCGGCATGGTCTCGGGCACCTCGGACGTCTCCAGCACCGGGTTGATAACAACACCCCGTCTCCGCGTCGTCCTGCCGCGCGCGTCGGCGCAGTCATAGACGAAGACTCGCTTGGACACGCCGATCTGATTGGCGGCCAAGCCCACCCCGTTGGCGGCGTCCATCGTGTCGTACAGGTCCTGGATCAAGTCCGCGAGATCCTCTGGCAGCGAACCGTCGTCGCCGACCGGTATCGGCTCGGTAGCGGTGCGCAAGACGGGATCTCCTACGATGCGGATGGGTACGACGGCCACGGGGGAGAGCTTAAGTCGGCAATCCTTGTCACCCGACTCGCGGGTGTAGCTGACGCCTCAGCCTCGAAACCCGTGGTTGAATGAGCCGCGAAACACAGCAATGTCATTTCGAGTGTCGGAAGGGCCCAAAAGCGAGATGGACGGCGCGATTGCGAGGAATGAGCAATCCGGGGACGACTCTGATCTCAGCGATGGGCTGACCCGGCGCGAACACGACATCTTGGCATTCGAGCGCCAGTGGTGGAAGTACGCCGGCTCCAAGGAAGACGCCATCAAGGAATTGTTCTCGATGTCGGCCACGCGGTATTACCAGGTGCTGAACGCACTGGTCGACCGGCCTGAGGCGCTGGTCGCGGACCCGATGCTGGTCAAGCGGCTGCGGCGGTTGCGGGCGAGTCGGCAAAAGGCCCGGGCGGCGCGCCGGCTGGGCTTCGACGTCACCTGACCTTTCGGGCGTAGGCCCCTGGCTCGATACAGTGGGCGGTAATGAACCAGCGAAATTCCTCCGGGCTGCCCCTGCGCGCCATGGTCATGGTGCTGCTGTTCCTGGGCGTGGTGTTTCTGTTGGTCGGATTCCAGGCGATGGGCTCTGACGACGACTCCGCCGATGATCAGTCGCCGATCGCCACGACCACCACCACGACGAGCTCCGCGACGCCGTCGCCTACGGCGGAAGCTGCCAAGGCCGACGTGCGGGTGTTCAACATCTCGGAGACTCAAGGTGCCGCGGAAGGCACCGCGAACAGGTTGCGTGAGGCCGGCTGGAATGTCACCGAGACCGGCAACCTGACCTTGCCAGAGGTAACCGCCACCACGGTGTATTTCAGTGACGCCCCCGGCGAGCGAGAGGCCGCCGAGGAAGTGGGCAGGCTGATCGAGGCGCCGGTGGAGCCGCGGGTGCCCGAGGTGGCCGAGCAACCGCCAGGCGTGGTCGTGGTGGTCACCGGTTAGGCTTCTGCACATGCTCAAGACCGTCGCCGCTGCGTCCTTGTTCGCTATCCCCGTTCTCGCCATGAGCGCGTGCAGTCCCAACGAGCCGGTGGCGACTCAGCCCGGCACCACGCCCGCGATCTGGACCGGCTCGCCGTCACCGTCGGCATCGCCCGGCGGAGGCGAGCATGGCGGCGAGGGCCAGGGCGAACAGGGCGGCAGTGAAGCCGCAAGTGGTGAGAAGCTCACCGCCCAGCTGAAACTGGCCGACGGCACGACGGTGGCGACTGCAGACATCGAATTCGCCAACGGGTACGCCACCGTCACCGTGAAGACCACCGCGGCCGGCGAGCTGACGCCGGGATTCCACGGCTTGCATATCCACTCGGCCGGTAAATGCGAGGCCAACTCCGTCGCCCCGACCGGCGGCGCGCCTGCTGACTTCAACTCCGCCGGTGGGCATTTCCAGGTTCCCGGCCACGCCGGGCATCCCGCCAGCGGTGACCTGACCTCCCTGCAGGTCCGTGAGGACGGCTCGGCGCAGCTGGTGACGACGACGAACGCCTTCACTGCCGAGGAACTGCTCGCCGGCGCGAAGACGGCGATCATCATCCACGAGAAGGCGGACAACTTCGCCAACATCCCGCCTGAGCGCTACCAGCAGGTGAACGGCAACCCGCCGCCAGACGAAACCACCCTGGCGACCGGCGATGCCGGAAAGCGCGTGGCCTGCGGTGTTATCGGCACCGGTTAGCAGCCACATTGACTTCGCCGGGTCACCCCGGCCGACCGTCGGTGTCGAATGGGAGTTCGCGCTCGTCGACACCGAAACCCGCGACCTGAGCAATGAGGCCGCTGCGGTTATCTTGGAACTCGGCGAGAACAACCCTCGTGTGCACAAGGAACTGCTGCGCAACACGGTCGAGATCGTCACCGGCGTCTGCGATTCCGTTCCGCAGGCTATGGACGATTTGCGGTCGACACTGCTGACCACGCGCAAGATCGTGCGGGACCGCGGGATGGAACTGTTCTGTGCCGGCACGCATCCGTTCGCGCAATGGTCGTCACAGAAGCTGACCGACGCGCCGCGGTATGCCGAGCTGATCAAGCGCACGCAGTGGTGGGGTCGGCAGATGCTGATCTGGGGTGTGCATGTGCACGTGGGCATCTCGTCGGCGCACAAGGTGATGCCGATCATCACGTCGTTGCTCAACCACTACCCGCATCTGCTTGCCCTGTCGGCATCCTCGCCGTACTGGGCGGGGGAGGACACCGGCTACGCGAGCAACCGCGCGATGATGTTTCAGCAGTTGCCGACGGCAGGGCTGCCGTTTCACTTCCAGACATGGGCGGAGTTCGAGCGCTTCGTTCACGACCAGAAGAAGACCGGCATCATCGACCACATGAACGAAATCCGTTGGGACATCCGGCCCTCGCCGCATCTGGGCACTGTGGAGGTCAGGGTATTCGACGGCGTCTCCAACCTTCGTGAACTGAGCGCGCTGGTCGCGCTGACACACTGCCTGATTGCGGACCTGGATCGGCGCCTCGACGCCGGCGAGCAGCTTCCCAGCATGCCGCCCTGGCACGTGCAGGAAAACAAATGGCGCGCAGCGCGTTACGGTCTTGACGCGGTGATCATCCTGGATGCGGACAGCAACGAGCGGCTGGTCACGGAGGATCTGGACGAGCTGCTCAACCGCCTGGAGCCGGTGGCCAAGTCGTTGTCATGCGTCGACGAACTGGCCCGCGTCGCCGACATCTACCGGTTGGGCGCGTCATACCAACGGCAGCGCCGGGTCGCCGAGGAACACGACGGCGACCTGCGGTCGGTGGTCGACGCGCTCGTCGGAGAGCTGGACATCTAGTCGTGCCCGCCACGCCCATGTTCCCGCTGGAGGTGGCGATGCTGCCCGGCGAGGAACTGCCGCTGCGAATCTTCGAGCCGCGGTACTCTGCACTGGTTTCGGACTGTATGGCCGCCGACGACCCGGTCTTCGGAGTGGTGTTGATCGCGGCGGGCCGCGAGGTTGGCGGTGGGGACACCCGCAGTGACGTCGGAGCGCTCGCCCATATCACCGAGTGCGCCGATTTCGGCGACGGACGTTACCGCCTGCGTTGTGTGATGGGCGAGCGGATACGGGTGCTCCAATGGCAACCCGACGATCCCTATCCGCGGGCCACTATCGAACACTGGCCCGACGAGTCCGGTGACGCGGTTGACGCATCGGCAATCCGGGATGTCGAGGACCGGATGATCGCGCTGTTCGAACGGATCGCCGCCGCGCGCGGTGCGGAGGTCGACGGGCGCGACATCGTGGTCGGTGCAGACGCGTCGGGTGATGCTGCGATGTGGTTGTACGCCTTGGCTTCCCGGTTGCCGATGGGGCAAGCGGATAGGTACGCGGTGCTTTCCGCGCCGACTGTGGCGGCGAGACTGGCGGCGCTGAGCGACGCCGTCGAAACCGTCACGGCGATGGTCGAGTTTCAGCTGTCGGAGTGATCGACGTCGACGAAACTGAGCTTGTGTGCGAAGTTTCGGCCGATTTGTCGATCACAAGCTCAGTTTCGTCGGCGGTTACTCGGGTTCGAACTGCTCATTGCGGAGGCGTTCGAGTGCGCGTCCATCGGCGAGTTCGTCGCGGTTCTCGGGGTGTTTCCAGTAGTGGCGGATCATCCAGTACAGAGCGGCGCCGTTGGGGGCGTAGCCGCTGGCATTGTTGACGACTATTGGCTTCGCGTCCCGCGTTCCGAACACGATCGGCTGGTGTGAGGTTTTTTTCGGTGCCTCGTCAGTGATGTCAGTGATGTCATCCCAGGACGCGTTGCGGGTATGGCGGATATCGGCACTTTCGATCCCGTGCGGCGCCAGACGCAGATAACCCGTCCTGCGCCGCACAATCAACGCA
>DATFCF010000924.1:0-16174 GCA_035253445.1 Mycobacterium sp. | reverse complement strand
CACCCGCCCGTTGATGAGGACGGTCGTCACTTATTCGGGCTTGCGCTCCACGGCCGGGAATTCGGCGGCAGGGTGGGCTGGATCGTTCTTGACGTCGATGACCTCTCCGTCGATGTAGTCACCACGCCCGGCGGTGTACCTCGCTCCTGCGGCGGCCACCGTGATCAGCGGTGCGCGCCGGGCCGCCATCGCGATGACCAGCGGACGCGCTGCCGCGCGGGTGGGCGGCAGCAGCAACAGCGCGCCGAGGACCGAACTGGCCAAGCCAGGGATGACGACGAGCACGGTTCCGAGCGCGACGAGCACGCTGTCGGTCGCGGCTCCTTGCACCGTGGCGGCGTTCAGACCGGATTGCAGGCGGCGAATGTGACGCTTGATCTGCGAACCGGCCAACGCGAGGCCGACGATGAAGGTCCCGAGCAGGAGCAAGACGGTCCAGCCGAAACCGATCGTCGACGCCAGCGCCACCATGACCGCCAGCTCGACGACCGCGTAGACCAGAAACAGCCGCATTGCCATAGTCTGCCAACGCTTCGGCGTCCCGGCTGGTTCCAGGGGCCGCTAGGCCGCCTTGAGCTCGACGCCGACGCTCTTCTTGTCGAGCCCGCGCACCTTGATGTAGATGCCGAACAGCCATCCGATGATCCCGTATCTCTTGCTGACAGCGCGGACGACCGCGGGGGCTTCGGACTTGTCGAGGACACGGGCGACCGCCTCGATCGGCTCGCTCTTGGGGTTGCCGCGGAGATCGCAGATCGCGAGCGTGACGCGCGGGGTGTTGCGGATCCGCTTCGCCTTCCACGAGTCCTCTTCGGTCATGACCAGCAGGCGATCACCGTCGGGGGCGGCCCAGATGGCAGTGGGCTTGGGCTTGCCGTCCTTGGTGAACGTGGTCAGCAGGACGTATTTCGCCTTGGCAATCTCGTCGAATGTGGGAGCCACTCTCACACCGCCTTCAGTTCGATCGTGACGTTCTTGGTCATGCCACCGCGCAGTTTCGAGAAAAAGTTGAACGTCTTGCCGAGCACGCCGTACCGCTTCCCGATCGCGTCGTAGGTTGCGCCGTTCGCCGACTTGTCCAGGATCGCGGCGACGGCCTCGACCGCCTCACCCGAGGCGTTGCCGCGTCGGTCGCACGTGGCGATGGTCACGCGTGGAGTATTGCGGATCCGTTTGACCTTCCACGACGTTTCTTGCGTGATCGCGATCAGTCGGTCACCGTCGGGCGCGGCCCAGATGGCCGTCGGCTTGGGCCGGCCGTCCTTGGTGAACGTGGTCAACAGGATGTATTCGGACTTGGCGATGTCGGCGAAGGTGACAGGCATGATCTTGAATCTAGCCCTCGAGCTCGCCCTCCGTCTCTAGCAGAACTTGGCGCAGCCCGTCCAGCGTGGCCTGTTCCGGTTGTGCCCACATACCGCGGCCTGCGGCTTCCAGCAGGCGCTCGGCCATCCCGTGCAGCGCCCACGGGTTCGACTCCGCCATGAACTTACGGTTCTCGTCGTCGAGCACGTACTCGTGGCTCAGCCGCTCGTACATCCAGTCGGCCATCACGCCCGCAGTCGCGTCGTAGCCGAACAAGTAGTCGACGGTCGCCGCCATCTCGAACGCGCCCTTGTAGCCGTGCCGCCGCATCGCGGTGATCCAGCGAGGGTTGACGACGCGAGCCCGGAAAACACGAGTGGTCTCCTCCGACAACGTGCGGGTGCGCACCGCGTCGGGCCGGGTGTTGTCGCCGATGTAGGCCGCAGGCGCCTCCCCGGTGAGCGCCCGCACCGTCGCGATCATGCCGCCGTGGTACTGGAAGTAGTCATCCGAATCGGCAATGTCGTGTTCGCGGGTGTCGGTGTTCTTCGCCGCCACCGCAATCCGGCGGTACTGCCGGCTCATATCGTCGGCGGCCGGCGCACCGTCGAGCCCGCGGCCATAGGCGAAGCCGCCCCACGCGGTGTACACCTGCGCCAGGTCGGCATTGTCGCGCCAGTTGCGGCTGTCGATCAGCTGCAACAAGCCCGCTCCATAGGTGCCCGGCTTCGAGCCGAAAATTCTCGTGGTCGAACGGCGTTGATCACCGTGTTCGGCGACGTCGGCCTGCGCGTGGGCGCGGACGTAGTTGTCCTCGGCGCGCTCGTCGAGACCCGCGACGAGCGCAACGGCATCGTCGAGCATCGTCACCACGTGCGGGAAGGCATCGCGGAAGAAGCCCGAGATGCGCACGGTGACATCGATACGCGGCCGACCGAGCTCGGCTAGCGGGATGGCCTCCAGGCTCACCACGCGTCGCGACGCATCATCCCAGATGGGCCGAACACCCAGAAGCGCAAGGACTTCGGCGATGTCGTCCCCGGAGGTGCGCATGGCCGACGTACCCCACACCGACAACCCGACCGAGGCCGGCCAGTGGCCGTAATCCTCGCGATACCGGGCCAAAAGCGAATCGGCCATCGCCACACCGGTTTCCCACGCGAGCCGTGAAGGCACCGCCTTCGGATCGACGGAGTAGAAGTTGCGTCCGGTGGGCAGCACGTTGACCAGGCCGCGCAGCGGCGATCCCGACGGGCCTGCGGCGATGAACCGACCGTCCAGCGCTCGCAGGATCTGATCGATTTCAGCGGATGTGCCCGCTAGTCGTGGCACCACTTCGGTGGCCGCGAACCGCAGAATCCGCTCGACATCCGGGTTGTCCGTCAACGTGCCGACGGCATCCGCGTCCCATCCGGTGTTCTGCAGTGCGGCAACCAGTTCGCGGGCGCCCGCCTCGGCGGCGTCCACGGCGGCGCGGTCGTCGCTGCCGTCCTCGGCCAGGCCGAGCGCTTGGCGCAGGCCCGGAACGGTTTGGTCGCCGCCGAACAGCTGGCGCGCCCGTAGGATCGCCAGCACCAAGTCGAGTTCGACTCCGCCCGTTGGCTTTTGGCCGAGCACATGCAGTCCGTCGCGGATCTGGGCGTCCTTGATCTCACACAGCCACCCATCGACATGCAGCAGCATGTCGTCGAACGAGTCGTCCTCGGGCCGTTCTTCCAGCCCCAAGTCGTGGTCCATCTTCGCCGCGCGCATCAATGTCCAGATCTGCTGGCGGACGGCAGGCAACTTGCCAGGATCGAGCGCGGCGACGGCGGCGTGCTCGTCGAGCAGCTGTTCGAGGCGCGCGATGTCGCCGTAGGTTTCGGCGCGAGCCATCGGAGGGATGAGGTGGTCGACCAGCGTGGCATGCGCGCGTCGCTTGGCCTGCGTGCCCTCCCCCGGGTCGTTGACGAGGAACGGATAGATCAGAGGCAGATTGCCGAGCGCCGCATCAGCGCCGCACGCGGCCGACATCCCAAGAGTCTTGCCCGGCAACCACTCCAGGTTTCCGTGCTTGCCCAGGTGCACGACCGCGTCCGCGCCGAACATGGTGTCGATCCAGTGGTAGGCGGCCAGATAGTGATGGCTGGGCGGCAGATCCGGGTCGTGATAGATGGCGACGGGGTTCTCACCGAAACCCCTTGGCGGCTGGACGATCAGCACGATGTTGCCATCCTGCAAAGCGGCGATCACGATCTCACCGTCGGGATCCCGGCTGCGGTCGACGAACAGCTCACCCGGTGGCGGGCCCCAGTGCTCGACGATCGCGCCGGTCAACTCGTCAGGCAGGGTCGCAAACCACGTGCGATAGTCCTTGGCCGACACCCGGATTGGATTGCCGGCGAGCTGCCCGTCGGTGAGCCAGTCGCGGTCCTGCCCGCCGCGCTCGATCAGCGCGTGCACCAACGCGTCGCCGTCCTCGGCATCGACACCCGGAATGTCACCGATCGCGTAGCCGGCGGTCCGCATGGCCCGCAGCAGCGCGACCGCGCTTGCCGGAGTGTCCAGGCCGACGGCGTTGCCGATGCGGGCATGTTTGGTCGGATACGCCGAGAACACCAAGGCCACCCGCTTGTCGGCGGCCGAGACCGCCCGTAGTCGAGCGTGCCGCACGGCCAGGCCCGCGACGCGCGCGCAGCGTTCCGGATCGGCGACATAGGAGATCAGGCCCTCGTCGTCAATTTCCTTGAACGAGAACGGGACCGTGATGATCCGGCCGTCGAACTCCGGCACCGCGACCTGAGTGGCGACATCCAGCGGGGACATGCCGTCGTCGTTGTCTTGCCACTGCGCCCGCGAACTCGTCAGGCACAGACCCTGCAGGATGGGTATGTCAAGGGCAGCCAAATGCGCGACGTTCCAGGCGTCGTCGGTGCCTCCGGCGCTGACGGTGGCCGGAGTGGCTCCGCCTGCGGCCAGCACTGTCGTGATCATCGCGTCGGCGCTGGCCAGCATGTCCAGCAGCTCGGCGTCGGCAGTGCGCAGCGAGGCACAGTACACCGGCAGCGCCCGGCCACCGGCGTCCTCGATGGCACGGCACAGCGCCTCGACGTACGCGGTGTTGCCGGCCAGGTGCTGGGCGCGGTAATACAGCACCGCGATCGTCGGGCCGTCATCATTTGTTGACGCCCGCTCGAGGACACCCCAGCTCGGTGTGGTCGCAGGCGGCGCGAATCCGAAGCCGGTCATCAGCACGGTGTCGCAGAGGAACGCGTGCAGGTTGGCGAGATTTTCCGTGCCGCCGTGTGCCAGATAGATATGGGACTGCAGCGCGACACCAGCAGGCGTCGTCGAGCGGCCCATCAGCTCGGCGTCCGGCGACTGCTCACCACTGATCACCACCGTCGGCACACCACTGCCGACGACCGTGTCGATGCCGTCCTGCCAGGCCCGGTAGCCGCCCAGGATGCGGACGACCGCGATATCTGGAACATCCGGGCCGGCCAGCAGCTCCTCGAGTTCGCCGTCGACGAGCCGCGACGGGTTCGCCCACCTATAAGCCGCCCCGCTCGCACGGGCGGTGATCAGGTCGGTATCGGACGTCGAAAGAAGTAAGGCAGTCGGATGACGGAAGGGCTGAGCCACCCACCATTACTACAGGACGCGCGATGCGCGGTGCGGACTAGCGTGGGACGGGTGAGCGCTCCCCCGGTGACCTCAGCGACGGGCACACCGCATCCGTCGCTGCGCGGCGTGGTGCTTCGTTATGAGGGATACGAGGAACGGGCGGTCGGACCGGTCACGTTCCGGGAGCTGCCCTGCACGTTCGTGCCGATCATCATCGACCTCGACGCCGGCTGGGCGGTGACACACCGTCAACACACGACGCCGTTGCGGCTCGGGTCTTTCGTCGCGGGCGTCACTGATGGGCCGGTGCTGGTACGGCACGACGGGTCGGCGCGCTGCCTGCAGGTCAACCTGACACCGCTCGGTGCTCGGCGCCTGGTCGGGCTGCCGATGAGCGAGCTGGCCAACCAAACGGTGCCGATCGACGACGTGCTTGGCAGGTTCGGGCGCGACCTCGTCCAGCGGGTCGGTGCGGCGCCCGACTGGGCATCGCGATTCGCGTTGATGGACAAGGTTTTCCGGGCTCGAATCGCCGAGTCTGCGCCCGCCGACCCGGCTGTCGCGTGGTCGCTCGGCCAAATCGTGGCCAGCGGCGGAGCGGCATCGATCGGCGATCTCGCCCATGAGTTGGGCTGGAGCCATCGACGGCTGATCGCGCGCTATCGCGACACGGTGGGGCTGCCGCCGAAACTGGTGGCGCGGATTGTGCGATTCGAGCGACTGACCGCGCACATGAGCGCCGAGCCGACGATCGACTGGGCCGCCGCCGCGACCGCGTGCGGGTACTTCGACCAGGCCCATTTGGCCCGTGAGGTGCGCGAACTGGCCGGCATCACGCCCACCGAGTTGCGTGCGAGCACCGTAAATTTCGTCCAAGACGACGCCGCACTACTTGCCTAGCGTTGGGCCTATGACCGAATCACTGACCATCAACGGAGCGGTGCCGATCGTGCCCTATTCGGATCCTCGCGAGGCCATTGGCTGGCTCGAGCGAACCTTCGGCGCCGTCGCGACGCTGGTCGTTCCTCCCGAGCCCGACCAGCCGCTCAAGCACGCCGAGGTCAAGGTGGGCACCGGCCTGGTGATGGTCGACGACGCGGACCGGACCGACAGCCCGTTCGCGCTGCCAGGCCCGGTGGTGATCTACGTCGTAGTCGAGGACCCCGACGCCCTCCACGACCGTGCCGTTGCGGCGGGCGCGGAGATCGTTATGGGCCTGACCGACCAGGACTACGGCTCGCGGGAGTTCGCCGCGCGCGATCCACACGGCAACGTCTGGAGCTTCGGCACCTACCGGCCGAGCCTGGGCTGAAGGCTCACTCGGAGCGGCTCCAACGGCTATACCAGGTCTGCCGGTAAGGCAGGCCGAGCGCCGTGATGAGAAGCAGCACGACCACGCCGAATGCGATGAGTGTGAACATCGTCGTTCCTTCCTGACATCCGGTTGTTGCACACGAGTGCAGTAATGCGAACGTACGACTGAACGGCCCCGAAAAGATGAACCTGTGTGGGACCGATCACGAAGGACCGCGCTGTGGCGGGCATCACACTCGCTTCGAATCGCCGCTATTTAAACGGTGTCCGGCCTCGGTTCAAAGCCTGATCATTCGCGAATGGCTGAAAACTTTGACGTGGTGAAACTGGGCGCCCACATCGGCGCCCGCATTGACGGTGTGCAGCTCGCTTCGGACTCAGATGATGGAACCGTCTCGGCAATCAACAGCGCGCTGCTCGAACACAAGGTCATCTTCTTCCGCGACCAGCATGATCTGGACGACGACGGTCAACTCGCATTCGCCGGCAAGCTCGGCACACCGACGACCGCCCATCCGACGCTGTCTCGCGGTGCGTCGGTGCTGCCGATCGACTCGCGCTACGACAAGGCCAACAGCTGGCACACCGACGTCACATTCGTCGACCGCGTCCCGAAAGCATCTCTGCTGCGGGCGGTTACGTTGCCCAGCTACGGCGGCACCACCACATGGGCGTCGACCGAGGCGGCCTACGAGCAGTTGCCCGCTCCCCTGCGAGCGCTGACCGAGAACCTGTGGGCGGTGCACACCAACACCTACGACTACGCCGCACACCATGACGTTCGGCACGAGGATCTCAGCGACACCGTGCGCGAGTATCGCGAGGAGTTCGTCAGGGACTACTACGAAACCGAACATCCGGTGGTGCGCGTGCATCCCGAAACCGGAAAGCGAGTTCTGCTGCTGGGACATTTTGTCAAGCAGTTCGTCGGCCTCAGCCCGGCGGAGTCGGCGACGCTGTTCGCTCTGCTGCAGTCCCGAGTCACGAAGCTGGAGAACACCATTCGCTGGAATTGGCAGCCCGGCGACCTGGCCATCTGGGACAACCGGGCCACCCAGCACTACGCCGTCGCCGACTACGACGACCAGTACCGCAGGCTCAACCGGGTGACACTGGCCGGGGACATCCCGGTCGACATCCACGGCAAGCACAGCCGTGTCGTCGTGGGCGACGCGTCCCAGTACTCGGACGTGGCAGGCCCCGTCCCACTGGCGAGCTGACTACAACCGATTCATTTCGCGCGACATCAGCGCGTTCTCGAGCCACACGTGCCGCTTGGGGTCCTGCCGCGGCGCAGGCGGCTTTGCCGCACTCGCTAGCCAACCGAGCGCTGCGCCTGCGACCGTGTGGATCACGTCGCCGACCCGACGAGTCTTCGGGCGGGGCAGCGCCACGGCAGCCGCCGTACTGAACACCATCTGCTGTTCGGTGATCAGCGTCGGCGCTTCCGCCGACTTCGCCGCAACCGGGGCCGCCGGGGCGGATCCCGTGTCCGGCTTCTGCTCAAATGTTGTTGACAATTCAGTCATTTCGATTGCTCCCCCCGTATGGTGTCGGGCGCTACAGTCGGTACATTTCTCGCGACATGCGCGAGCTTTCGAGATAGCCATTTCGCGGCGGGTAGTGCCGCCGCTCGCGCGGGTGGTCGGTTGACGATGCGAACATCGCCCGCAGGGTGGCGCCGACGACCTGCGTCCAGCGCCGACCTGACTTCGCGGGCTGCAGCGGCACGGCCGCGGCGGTCGCGAACATCACCTCTTGTTCGCTGATCAAGACCGGCGTGCTGACAGCCGATGAATCGACCGACGGTTCGGCGAGTTCATCGGCGATCTCCTGCGGTTCGCCGAATGGTGCCAGTAATTCAGACATTTCTGTTTCTCCCCTTGCGTTTTCAACTTTGCGGCCGGAGCAGCCGGCCATTCGATGGGGGAAACTTTCGTCCGATAGTTACCAATCCTCACGAGTGGTGAACTACCTGATTTCGCTGGCGAACTCACTCGAACCTGACTGTTAGGCAAATTGCCAGGACGTTGCGGTGAATGCAGCCGGCGGCATCATCGGGCGCTGAACTGCGCAACTGCCGCGATCAGGTAGCGCAATCGCCGGTCGCGGGACAGGTGCGCCGAATCGAGCCAAATGAGTACGTCCAGCAACGTGGTCGTACCGTTGTCAGGTGGCCAGAATGCGCGACCAGGACGCCTGCCCGGGTGCATTGCAGGTGCACAGTGCCGCCGATGGCGCACTGGCGAGGGTGCGCCTGCCGGGCGGGATGATCAGCCCGCATCAGCTGGAGGCGCTGGCGCACGCGGCGAATGACTGGGGTTCGCCTGCGATGGAACTCACCTCACGCGGCAACATCCAGATCCGCGCGGTCACCGACACTGCAGAGATTGCCGACGTGGTCGCCGGCGTAGGCCTCTTACCGTCGGAGACCCATGAGCGGGTCCGCAACATCGTCGCGTCACCGCTGTCGGGTCGATCCGGCGGAGCTGCTGATATCCGCGCCATGGTCACCGAACTGGATGACGCGATCCAGGCCGAATCCGAGCTTGCCGGCCTGCCTGGTCGGTTCTTGTTCGGCATCGACGACGGCCGCGCCGACA
Source organism: Mycobacterium sp. (assembly GCA_035253445.1). Lineage (GTDB taxonomy): Bacteria > Actinomycetota > Actinomycetes > Mycobacteriales > Mycobacteriaceae > Mycobacterium. Next base: position 7,346 of record DATFCF010000924.1, on the reverse strand, counting down.
TCTCGGGGCTCGGCGCCGACGTCGGCGTGCACGTCGCAGGCGAGTCGACAGCCTTGCTGCTGGCCGGCCGTGACACCGGCGTTCGACTCGCGACGTCCGATACGGTGCCGGCGCTGGTGAAGATCGCGGTTCGATTTGCCGCGAGTCGTGGAAAGGCTTGGCGCATAGCCGAACTGGAGGATCCACGACATCTGCTGGAGGGCTTCGAGCCCACCGCGCAAGCCGGTGCGACGTGGCCGCCGGTCACCGTTCCACCGGTCGGCTGGATCCCGCAGGATGACGGCCGCGTGGCGCTGGGCGCTGCCGTCCCGCTAGGTGTGCTGCAGGCCCGCGTGGCCGAATACCTGGCCGCGGTCAATGCGCCGATGGTCATCACGCCGTGGCGCTCGGTGCTCGTCGTCGACCTCGAAGAGGGGGTCGCCGACGCGGCACTTCGCGTCCTGGCGCCGATGGGGCTGGTGTTCGACGAGCACTCACCGTGGCTATCGGTCAGCGCGTGCACGGGCAGCCCGGGCTGCGAGCACTCGGCCGCCGACGTGCGGGCCGACGCCGCGGCGGCGGTCGGGGAGCCGGCCGGCGGGCATCGTCACTTCGTCGGCTGTGAACGCGCCTGCGGCAGTCCGCCTACCGGTGACGTGCTGGTGGCAACCGGAGACGGATATAGGCTGCGCCCGCCGCGAAGCTAGTGTGAGCGGGTGCTCGACTACATCCGCGACGCCGCCGAGATCTATCGGCAGTCGTTCGCGACGATCCGCGCCGAGGCGGACCTGTCGCGGTTCCCCGACGATGTCGCCCGTGTGGTTGTGCGGCTGATCCACACCTGCGGGCAGGTCGACGTCGGCGAGCACGTCGCCTATAGCGAGGACGTCGTCGCGAAAACCCATGCCGCGCTGGTTGCCGGCGCCCCGGTGTTGTGCGATTCGTCGATGGTGGCCGCCGGCATCACCACATCGCGACTCCCCGCCGGCAACGAGGTGGTGTCGTTGGTCGCCGACACTCGGGCGGCTGATCTCGCGGCGCGCCTCGGCAGCACCCGGTCGGCGGCCGCGGTGGATCTGTGGGCCGACCGGCTCGGCGGCGCGGTGCTGGCGATCGGCAACGCGCCGACCGCGTTGTTCCGGCTGCTCGAGCTCATCGACGACGGCGCCCCCACCCCCGCTGCGGTATTAGGCGGCCCTGTCGGTTTCGTCGGTTCGGCGCAGTCCAAACAGGAGCTGATCGACCGGCCACGCGGCATGTCGTATCTGGTGGTTCAGGGCCGGCGCGGCGGCAGCGCCATGGCGGCCGCCGCGGTCAACGCCATTGCGAGTGCAACCGAGTGAGCACCAGGGGCACGCTGTGGGGCGTCGGGCTGGGACCCGGCGACCCGGAACTGGTGACGGTGAAGGCGGCAAGGGTGATCGCCGAGGCCGACGTCGTCGCTTACCACAGCGCCCGCCACGGACAGAGCATTGCGCGCGGCATCGCCGAGCCCTACCTGCGCGAAGGGCAGATCGAAGAGCATCTGGTCTATCCCGTCACCACCGAGACCACTGATCATCCCCGCGGGTACGCGGGCGCGATCGAGGACTTCTACCGCGAGTCCGCCGAGCGCATCGCGGCTCACCTGGATGCCGGCCGCAACGTCGCGCTGCTCGCCGAGGGTGATCCGCTGTTCTACAGCTCGTACATGCATATGCACACGCGGTTGACGCAGCGCTTCGATGCGGTGATCGTTCCGGGTGTCACGTCGGTGAGTGCGGCTTCCGCGGCGATCGGAACGCCCCTGGTGCAGGGCGATGAGGTGCTGACGATTCTGCCAGGCACGCTTGCCGTCGACGAGCTGAAGCGCAGGCTCGCCGACACCGACGCCGCGGTGGTACTCAAGCTTGGACGCTCCTATCCCGCTGTGCGCGAAGCACTTTCGTCAACCGGTCGAATCGATGATGCGTTCTACGTGGAGCGAGCAAGCACGGCCAAACAGCGGGTGCTGTCCGCAGGTGAGGTCGACGACGCCTCCGTGCCGTACTTCTCGCTGGCCATGATGCCGGGGGGCGCCCGCCGGCAAACGGCCACCGGCAGCGTCGCCGTGGTGGGACTCGGCCCGGGTGACACCGACTGGGTGACGCCGCAGAGCCGTCGTGAACTGGGCGCCGCCACCGACCTCATCGGCTACGGCCCGTATCTCGACCGCGTCGGCTCCAGGGACGGCCAATGCCGACACCCAAGCGACAACACCGACGAGCCGGCGCGTGCCCGGCTGGCCTGCACGCTGGCTGAACAAGGCCGCGCTGTTGCGGTGGTGTCCTCCGGCGACCCCGGTGTGTTCGCGATGGCCACCGCGGTGCTCGAGGAGGCCAAGCAATGGCCGGGCGTGCAGGTGCGCGTCATTCCGGCGATGACGGCGGCGCAGGCCGTAGCCAGCCGGGTCGGCGCGCCGTTGGGCCACGACTACGCCGTCATCTCGCTGTCCGACCGGCTCAAGCCGTGGGACGTCATCGCCGAGCGGCTCACCGCCGCCGCCAGGGCCGACCTCGTGCTGGCGATCTACAACCCTGCGTCGAAGAGCCGCACATGGCAGGTCGGCGCGATGCGCGATCTGCTGCTGGAGCATCGCGACCCCGGAACCCCGGTGGTGATCGGCCGCGACGTGTCCGGCCCGCGCGAAGAGGTGAAGGTGGTCCGGCTGGCGGACCTGGACCCGGCCGAGGTCGACATGCGCTGCCTGCTCATCATCGGGTCGTCGCAGACGCAGTGGTATGACGATCGGGTGTTCACCCCGCGCCGCTATCCCACGTGACCCGTCGAAACTGCGGACAGATCGTGTTTCGACTCAAAATCGCGATCTGTGCGCAGTTTCGATTGGGAGATAGCCGCTATCCCAGCCCAGTGCATCCGGCGATCTGGTCACCCTGGACCGCGGGAGCCGTGTCGGCGAGCAGGAACGCGAAATCGGCGGCGTCATCGGAGATGTCACTGTGGAAGCAACGGGATCTCGCCTACTTCACCGCTACCAGCCTCGACCCCGAGGTGCGATCTCAGATCGAGAAGGATCTGGTCGCCGGCTACCATCGGGCGCTCTCGGGTTACGGGGTAACGGATTACGACATCGACACCTGCTGGCGCGACTACCGGCTCGGTGTGGTGCAGGCACCGCTGATCACTGCGCTGGGGCTGGCCTTCACCTCCTCCACCGAACGCGGCGACGAGATGATCCTGATCATGCTCAGCCGAGGCTGCCGGGCTGTCCGCGAACTCGGCACGCTGGACCTGATCAGCAGCTACCAGTCGACCTGACCCAGGCCACGGCGGCGTCGACAGTGGTTACCGTCGCCACTCCCGGCGGCAGCGGCGGGCGGTCCACCATCACCACGGCAACCTCCAGTGCCGCAGCGGCATCCAGCTTCGGCCGCGTCATCGGGCCGCCGCTGTTCTTGGTGACCAGCGCATCGATGCGGTGTTCGCGCAGCAGGGCCAACTCGTCGTCGTAGCGGTATGGACCCCGCGACAGCACCACCTGATGGCGCCGCGGCAGCACGTGTTCGTCCGGCGCTGTGACGGCGCGGATCAGAAACCATGCGCCGACGTCCGCGAAGGCCGCGATGCCGGATCGACCCGTGGTCAGAAACACTCGCGAATATCCCTGCGCCGCAACGGTTTTCGCCGCATCGGTATCCGAACCCACCACGATGGCATCGCCCGTCGGCCATGCCGGGCGGGCCAACAGCAGATGCGGCACCCGCAGTTCGTCGCACACCGCGGCGGCATTGCCCGTGATCGTCGCGGCGTATGGGTGCGTGGCATCCACAACCGCGTCCACGCGCGCCTCCATGAGCCAGCGGCGTAGCCCCTGCACGCCGCCGAACCCGCCGATCCGTACCTCGCCCACCGGCAGGGCAGGATCGGGCACCCGGCCGGCCAGCGAGCTGATCACGTCGACGTCCGGGTGCAGGTGCGCGGCGAGTGACCGGGCCTCAGACGTGCCCCCGAGCAGCAGTACCCGCATCAGTGGCGTCCGCCACGGGTACGTCCCGCTGAGTAGAGGTAGCTGTCGGAAAAGCCTTCGGCGGCAAGCACATCGCCGACGAAAATGACGGCGGTGCGACTCACCCCGGCGGCGTGCACCTGCTCGGCGAGATCGGCCAGTGCACATCGCACCACGATCTCCTGCGGCCAACTGGCGAATGCCACTACCGCACAAGGTGTTTCGGACTTATAACCACCGGCGAGCAGCTCTGGGACAATCGCATCCACCTGGGCGGCGGCCAGATGCAGCACCAGCGTCGAACCCGGTGCGGACAACGTGGCCAGGTCCTCCCCCTCCGGCATCGCCGTGGACAACGTCGCCACCCGCGTCAGCGTCACCGTCTGCGCCACCCCGGGGACTGTGAGCTCACGACCGAGCACGGCGGCTGCCGCGGCGAAAGCCGGTACGCCGGGCACGATTTCGTAGTCGACTTCCAGAGCGTCGAGTCTGCGGCATTGCTCGGCAAGAGCGCTGTAGATCGACGGGTCACCAGAGTGCAGCCGGGCCACGTCGAGGCCTGCCGCGTGCGCATCGGCGAGTTCGGCGACGATCTGGTCGAGCGTCAGCGGTCCGGTGTCGACGACCCGGGCGTCGGGCGGACACAGTGCCAGCAGGTCGTCGGGCATGATCGAGCCGGCATACAGGCAGACCGGGCAGCGGCTCAACAGCCGCTGGCCTCGCACAGTGATCAGATCGGCCGCGCCGGGCCCCGCCCCGATGAAGTAGACGGTCATGGCTTGGTCACCGACCATTGCGTGACGGGTAGCGCTGGCCGCCATCCGGTGAAGCCGCCGACGGGCTCGCCTCGGTAATGCTGGAACCGCCGTAGCTCGCCACCGAAGCGCGAATACCATTGCGCCACAGCACCTTCGGATTCCACGGTGACGGCGTTGGCCACCAACCGGCCGCCGCCGGGAAGGCTCTCGAAGCAGGCGTCCAGCAGGCCTGGCTGCGTGAGGCCGCCACCGATGAAGATCGCCGACGGCACAGGCGCGCCGGCACAAGCGGCAGGCGCCTCGCCGCGCACGTCCACCCCGACGCCGAATGCCACGGCATTGGCGGCTATCCGCTTTCGGCGCTGCTCGTCGCGTTCGAATGCCACGGCGGCACAACCGGAACCGCTGCGGCACCATTCGATCGCGATGCTGCCCGATCCCGCACCGACGTCCCACAACACCTCGCCTGGCCGGGGCGCAAGCGCGGCCAGCGTGACCGCCCTCATCGACTGTTTGGTGATCTGGCCGTCGTGGGCGAACGCGTCGTCGGGCTGCACCTGCAGCACGCGCTCATCGGGCAGGTAGCGCACCGCGACCACGTTGAGGTCGTCGACGTCGCTGGGCGGCCTGATCGCCCATTCACGGGCAGTCGCCGAACGGCGCCGCTCCCCCGGTCCGCCGAGCTGTTCGAGCACCGTTATCTCGGAGTCGCCGCGTCCGGTTTCGGTCAGCAGCCGCGCCAGGGTCGCCGGGCTCGCGCCATCGCGGGACATCACAACGGCGTGCCCGCCGCGCCGCACCGCGGTGTGCGGCGGCGCGGTGACCAGGCTGATCACCTCGGTGTCCTGCACCGCCCAGCCAACCCGGGAACACGCGAGCGTCACCGACGACACATGCGGCAGCACCGCAACACGATCCGGCCCATAGAGCCGGATGAGCGTGTTGCCGATCCCATGCAGCAAGGGGTCGCCACTGGCCACGACATGCACGTCGGCATCGGCGCTGTCGAGCAGGGTCCGCAGCGCGGGCAGCATCGGAGACGGCCATTCCCGACGCGGCGCGCGCACCGTTTCGTCGAGCAGATCGAGTTGGCGGCGCGACCCGTAAACCACGGTGGCCCTGGCCAATTCGGCCCGCGACGCCGGCGCGAGGCCCGCCATGCCGTCGGCGCCGATACCCACGACGACGATCATCGGGGCATCCTGCGCCAGACGAATTGCGGCAACAGCTTCATCGCGAGCACCACCGGTTGAAGTATCCCCGGCACCCACACCGTGCGGCGGCCCTTCACCAGCGCTTTGGCGGCCGCCGTCGCCACCTGTGCAGGCGTGCTGGAAAACGGCGCAGGTGTCATACCCTCGGTCATCCGCCCGACGACGAAGCCCGGCCGGACGAGCAGCAGTTGCACGCCCGAGCCGTGCAGGGCGTCGGCCAGCCCGCTGCAGAAACCATCCAACCCGGCCTTGGCCGACCCGTAGACATAGTTGGCGCGGCGCACCCGCGCTCCGGCGACCGACGAGAACGCCACGATGGCTCCGTTCCCGGCGCTACGCATGGTGTTGGTCAGCACCGTCAGCAAGCTGACCTGCGCAACGAAGTCGGTGTGCACGATCGCGACCGCGTGGGCCGGATCTTTTTCCGCAAGGCGCTGGTCGCCGAGGATCCCGAAGGCCAGCACCGCGGTGCCGATCGGGCCGTGTTCGGCCACGATCGACTCGACCAGCGAGCCATGCGACTCGAGGTCGTCGGCGTCGAATTCGCAAACGTGAACAGCCTGCGCACCTGCCGCCCGCACCTCCGCGACCTGCTCAACGAGTTCGTCGGCGCGTCGGGCCGCCAGTAGGACGGTCGCGCCGGGGGCCAGTCGGGTTCCCAGCTCGATCCCGATTTCGCTTCGGCCGCCGAAAATCACGACGAGACCGGCATCCGTGTCCTTCACGGCTGTGATTATGTCCTGCGCTACTTTGGATGCCGATGGCGAAGGCAACCACCCGACTCACCAACGACGCGCTGGCGTTTCTCACCGAACGGCATTTGGCGATGCTGACGACGCTGCGCTCGGACAATTCACCGCATGTGGTCGCGGTGGGTTTCACCTTCGACCCGAAGACCCATATCGCCCGCGTCATCACCACGGGCGGATCGCAGAAGGCGGTGAACGCCGACGACCAGGGCGTCGCCGTGCTCAGCCAGGTCGACGGCGCGCGGTGGCTGTCGCTGGAGGGCAAGGCCACCGTCAATGCCGACACCGAGGCGGTGAGGGACGCGGAACTGCGCTATGCCCAGCGCTACCGCACGCCGCGGGTCAACCCGCGCCGCGTGGTGATCGAGGTGCGGGTGGAGCGGGTGCTCGGCTCCTCGGACCTGCTGGACCGCGCCGAGGCCTAGCCCGACGGGGCCGGGCCTGCGGGCACCACCACCAGTTCGTGCGGGCGGTTGTTGACCGGGAGCGCACCGTCTGCGGTGACGATGACGATGTCCTCGATGCGCGCACCCCACAGGCCGGGGAAATAGATGCCGGGCTCGACGGAAAACGCCATGCCCTCGATCAGTGGCAAATCGTTGCCCGCGACGATATAGGGCTCCTCGTGCACCGACAGCCCGATACCGTGCCCGGTACGGTG
>DATFCF010000923.1:0-2464 GCA_035253445.1 Mycobacterium sp. | reverse complement strand
GTGCTCACCAACAAGGACAAGGCCTTCTCCCAAGACGGCTGGACTTATCTCATCGACAAGTTCTTCCACCGCGGCCTGATGCTGATGAGCTTTGATGAGCACCGCATGCACCGGCGCATCATGCAGGAGGCCTTCACCCGCGACCGGCTCGCCGGCTACGCCAACCAGGTAGGCCCCTGCGTGCGGGAGAACGTGCCGACCTGGCCGACCGACAGCACGCTACGCATCTATCCACGTTTGAAGAACCTCACGCTCGACATCGCCACCGAAGTGTTCATGGGCGGGTGCGGCGGCGGAGAGGACGCCGCAGCGATCAACCAGGCCTTCGTCGCCACCGTGCGTGCCGCGAGTTCAATCGTGCGGGCACCGTTGCCCGCCACACGGTGGCGCGCCGGCGTCAAGGGACGGCGAGTGCTCGAGGACTACTTCGCACGACACCTTCCAGAAACGCGGTCCGGCGACGGCAACGATCTGTTCGCCGGACTCTGTCACGCCACCACCGCCGACGGCGAACGCTTCACCGACGACGACGTCATCAGCCACATGATCTTCCTGATGATGGCCGCCCACGACACATCAACGATCACCACGGCCGCGTGCGCCTACTACCTCGCCAAGAACCCGGCCTGGCAGCAACAGGCCCGCGACGAATCAGACGCCCTCGGCGACGATCTACCCGACATCGACGCCCTGGAAGGACTCCAAACCCTCGACCTGATCATCAAGGAGACGCTGCGACTGGTCGCACCCGTACCGATCGTGATGCGCAAGACCGTCGCCGACACCGACGTCCTCGGCCACTACATCCCTGCCGACACCCTCGTCGCTGTCGCACCCGCGGTAAATCACTTCGTCGAGGACTACTGGACCAATCCCGACACCTTCGACCCGAATCGCTTCGCCCCCGACCGTCAAGAAGACCAGTCGCACCGCTTCGCCTGGATTCCCTTCGGTGGCGGCGTGCACAAATGCATCGGACTTCACTTCGGCACACTCGAGGTCAAAGCGATCCTGCACGAGATGCTGCGCGTCTACACCTGGACTGTTCCTGACGACTACACCGTCCGCTGGGACAACACTTCCTTGCCCGTTCCCGTCGACGGACTACCAATCCAGCTCAGCCGCAGATAGCCCACGACAACTTCGAGCAAGCGGGAGTGTGCCTTGCTCCTCTGACCCGAAAATCCCCTTGACCACGGGCGTACGTCGGAGACCCGGCGTAGCTTGCGGATCCGGGTTCTATTGTGGCGGTGCCGGATTCGGTTAGGCAGCTGGCGCGACGGTGACGCGGTAGCCGAGTCCGGCGCGCGGCGATGCGCCGGAACTTCGCCGAGAAATAGGTTCCCTTAGCAGGAGACGGCGAGGGCGGCGGTGCCGGGGCGCCCTTGAGATACCGGTTTCCGGGCCGGGTCTTCGTGGATTTCACCCGACCGGCCGACTCGTTCGACCCCGGCGCGGTACCCGCCCACGAGGCCAGATGCCCTGATGACGCTCGGCGAAAGTGCTCAGACCTGCTCGGTGAAAGTGCTCGCAGTTGCTGTCCGGACTGCGGAGTTACGCGACAAGGTTGATTTCGAACCGACTCATCGGACGCCGGCGCCGGCGAATGTCAGGGCGTCGGCGAAGGTGGCTCCGGCCGCGATTTTGGCGCGATACTTCATGATCTTGCCGGGCTTGTTGACTGCCAACGCGCCGACGAGCAGGTCGCCGCGGCAGTACAGCGCCAGCCAATCGTGGTCATCGATGCTACCGACGACCACAACGTCGTCGGCAGCGCAGATGCCGACCATCTGGATTTTGTCTGTGTACCAGTCCGACCAGAAGTAGGGGACAGTCTGATAGGGAGTGGCGTTGTCAGGATCGAGGGCGTTGCGGGCAGCGAGAGTCCCTTGTTCAGCCGCCGCTGTCCAATGCTCGAGGCGCATCGACTCCCCGAACAGCGGGTGGTTCCATCGGGTGATGTCGCCCGCCGCGTACACCGAGTCAGCGGCCTTCAACGTCGCGTCACACACCACACCGTCGTCGAGGTCGAGGCCCGAATCCGTGAGCCACTCCACAACGGGTTCCGCACCGATCCCCACGACGACGAGATCCGCGTCGAGCACGGTGCCGTCGGAGAGATGCACGTGCTCGATCCGGTCCGTTCCCGTCAGAGCGGTGACCGTGACATCGCAGCGAAGGTCGGTGCCGTTGCGGGTGTGCAGCGCGGCGCACGCCACCGCCATCTGCGGGCCGACAGCGCGGATCAGCGGCAGCGGTGCAGCCTCGACCATCGTGACGGGAAGTCCACGTCGACGGGCGGCGGCGGCGATCTCGGCACCGATGAATCCGGCACCGATGATCACAGTGCGTGCCTGCGCCTCGAGGGCCGTACGAATTGCCTGCGCGTCCTCGACGGTGCGCAGGGTGTGCATCCCGTCGAGCTGCTTCCCGGGCAGCTGGCGGGCGCGCGCACCGGTGGCGA
>DATFCF010000922.1:0-6397 GCA_035253445.1 Mycobacterium sp. | reverse complement strand
AGGTGATCGCTGCCGGCGACGAGAGTGTCTTCGGCACGCCGTTCCTCGTGCTCGACTGGATTGAGGGGGAGGTTCACAACCCGCGGCAGACCAGCGACTTCGACGAATCTCGGAGGGTCGTCATGGCCCGGGAGATGGCAGAGGTGCTCAGTCGACTTCACGCGCTATCACTGGACGAGGTCTCTGCACCAGGCGCACAAGGCACGGCGCACGGGGACCCTGCTACCTTTCTCCTCCAGTTCGACAAGACGCTCGATCAGCTTGCCGTCGTGAGTTCGAGGGTGCTCGATTTTGTGAGGCTGTGGTTGCACAGTCATCTTGGAGATACCCGCGAGGAGGTCACGCTGGTGCACGGCGATTTTCGGCTGGCCAACCTGGTCTGGCAGGAAGATCGCGTCGCAGGCATCTTGGATTGGGAGACGGCCCGATTCGGGAACCCGCTTTTCGATGTCGGGTGGATGTGCATGTCTGCGCGATCCGGAGATGATCCGATCATGGGACTCGTCAGCCGTGACCAGTTCGTCGAACTGTATAACGCGGCATCAGGCCGCCGAATGGACGAACGCGACGTGCTGTTGTGGCAGATCGCGGCGGCCTGGGTCAGAGGGTGCACCGAACTGCGACTACTCGACCTTGCGCTGCAGAGTGAAGACCCGGCCCTCATCGATGTGCGGGACCTGTCCTGGCAGTTCGGCTCACACCGGACAGACGCTGAGCTCCTGCGGCTCATCGAGCAGTTCGAGGCCCTGTGAGTGGCCTGCGCGGAAACGAGCCCGACCGTTTGATCGGTGTGCTTGTCCGCGTCCTCGAGACCCAGGTCCTTCCATCGGTCGCCGACAGGGAAGCACGCTCGACTCTCCTGCTCACGGTAGGTCTTCTCGATAACCTGGGGCCGCGCGTAGCGGAGCGTCCGGAGTCCGCAACGTACCCGGTGACGGCTGACCAACGCATGCTCTCTGCCCTGCCCGACGAACTGGCCGCGCCACTCGGCATCGGAACGCGTGTGGCAACCGATCCGTCGGCGTTGCTGAGCAGCGTCTTTCGCCGCCTTCGCGGGCATGCGGATCTTCTCGAGCTCCCAGTATCACAAACATGGCTTGCGCTGTGCCGGCGGGAGTTGAGTGAGATGAGCGCAACCGAAATTGCACTCATGCGACCGACGCGTTATTTGACGTCACAGCGCTGAGGTCAGCAGACGGAGCGTTACCGCTGGGTTCTGTCCCTGTGGTCGTCTCGATCGTCTCTCATGGTTCGCGGATTGTTTTCGGACCCACCCGTTGCGATCATGAGCTATCGATCGCTATGTTAGGCGATTTTAAGTAGGACCGACCACCGAGCAGGTACAGGGCGAAAGCTGGCAGAGCACGAGGTATTCGGTGTTTTCTCCAAACTATTGCCCCCACGTTTCCTGCGAGCTAGTGTCCTACCTATCGATAGATAAGTAGGAGAAAACTCGATTATATGGATTTCGACAGAAGGATGAGGGCGCGATGGCGGCAGTAGAACCGGCCGATAGCAGGCGGGTAGCCCGACCCGAACCGGCCTATTTCGATGACTTCACGCTCGGCATGACGTTCCGCAGCCCCAGTCGTGTGGTCTGCGACGACGATGTCCGGGCCTACACGCGTTTCTCGAACGACGTGCGGCCGATCTTCGATCGAAAGGCCGATGAGCCGCTGCCCGTGCCGCAGATGTACCTTTTCAGCCTCGGCGTGGCCCTGCTTCTGCACGGCGACGCCGGTTACATCCCGGAACATTTTGTGGCCTTCTATGGATTCGACTCAATTACGTTTCACGGCACAGCAATCGGAGGAACGATGATCCGTAGCAGTGCGACGGTCACCGATCTCGTCGCGCGCAAGTCGACCGGCCTCGTGGCGTACAGGCACGAGACGTCGACGGTGACAGGCCAGCTTCTGACGAGCTCTGAGCAACGGATTCTCGTGCGGCGGAGGACAGCAGATGTTTGATCAACACCTCAGTGTCGGTGACTTCCGAGAGTCGACCGGGCGCACAGTCTCCGAGTCCGATCTCGGCACGTGGGCCGGGCTGGTGCACGACTACACGCGTCTGCACTTCGACAAGGCACACATGGCCGGTTCTCCGTTCGAGCGCCCGATCGCCCACGGGTACATCGCACTGAACTGGACGATTGGACTAATGTTCCCGGACCACGCGGCGTGGTACGCGCCAGACGGGGCCGACATGGCTCGACGCTGGTCGGATGTCCGTTTCCTGGCACCAGTCTTCGCCGGAGACACCTTGACCTGTCGCCGCACCGTCACCGCGGTTGCAGCCGAGGAAGTGCACTTCAGCGTTCAGATGACCAAACAGGACGACACCGTTGTCCTAACCGGGACCGAAGTTCTCGGCTCCGGTTCCAAGAAGGTGAATTGATGACTGTATCGGCACGTGAAATCGAACCCGAGGTTGTAGACGCAGGTCCTCGCGAACAGGCGATGACCGAGCTCCATCGTCGGCGCGATCTAGCCCTCGAACAGGGGGGCGCCGCTAAAGTCGCCCGCCACCACGCCCGCGGGCATCTGACAGCGCGCGAGCGCATCGACCTGCTCTTCGACCCAGGAACTTTCGTTGAAATAGGGATGTTCGCCCACTCGGACCGCCCTGAGGTCGGGGAGGCGGCACCAGCGGATGCTGTGGTGACAGGGGCAGGGATGATCGATGGGCGGAAGGCCGTAGTCGTTGCTATGGACGCCACTGTGCTGGGTGGCAGCAACGGACGGATCGGTCTGCGCAAGCAGGGCCACATGAACTACCTCGCCGAGACCAAGGGCGTTCCGTTGGTCGTCCTGGGCGACATGAGTGGCGGACGTATTCCTGACATGCTCGACGAGACTTTTGCCGAGGTCAACGGCATGTATGAGGGTGAAACGATCTTCGGCCTGCGACACCGGCGGGTCCGTATTCCACGCGTTACCGCGATCATGGGCACGGCCTACGGTGACCCGGCCTTCTACGCAGGTGCGTCGGACTTCGTGTCTATGACTGCCAACGCATCCATCGGACTCAGTGGTCCCCCCGTTGTCGCCGGGGCCATGGGCTTACAGCTCACCGATGAGGAACTGGGCGGGCCCCAGGTTTCGGCGAAGGAATCCGGCATCGCGCACGTCGTCGTCCCCGACGACCCGGCGGCCATCAAAGCATTGCGCACGTTCCTCAGCTACCTTCCGGCGAACGATACGTTGCCGGCGCCCCGGGCCACCCAATGGGAGGAACCCTCGCTGGACCCGGCCGACCTGGCGGGCCTCGTTCCGGAGGACTTCCGTCGCGCTTACGACATGCGCACAGTGATCGAGGGAGTGGTCGATCGGGACAGCTTCTTCGAGGTGGCGGGCGAGCACGCACGGGCGGTGGTGACCGGACTTGCTCGCGTCGAGGGACGCCCGGTGGTCGTCGTGGCCAACCAGCCGAAGTTCCGTGCCGGGGTGGCCGACGCACGAGCCATGGACAAGGCCCGGCGAGCGGTGCGGTTGGCCGAGACCTACGACCTACCAATCGTGTTCATCGAGGACCTACCGGGTGTGATGATCGGACCAGACTCCGAGCGCGAAGGCATCCTGCGTCATGCGATCGAGCTCTTGGACGCGGTGACCAACGCAACGGTTCCACGTGTGACAGTCGTGCTGAGGAAGGCGTACGGCTTCGGATGGGTCCTCTTCGGGGGTTATCCGTCGGGCGCCGACTACGTCGTGGCGTGGCCCGATGCGCAGGTCAACTTCATGGCACCTGCCAATGGCGCGATGATCGTGAATAAGAAGCGCCTCGAAGAGGCACGCGTTGCCGGTGGTGAGACCGCGTACCGCGCGCTCGCGGCCGAGGTGGCCGCCGAGATGACAGAGGGAAGCTCAGTCTGGCGCCCGGCGGGCCGGGCAGCACTGCACGCCGTGATCGACCCGGCAGAGACCCGCAAGGCAATCATCGACGGCATCTTCGTCGGCGACTCGTCGGTGCCGAAGGAGCGACGTCGATGAGCGCCCCGTCTGATGTACCTCTGGTCATGGTCGCCAACCGCGGCGAGATCGCGCTGAGGCTGGTGCGAGGTGTCCAGGCGTTGGGCCTACGGGCCCTGGCTGTATACGACGCCGTCGACCAGGACCTCCCATTCGTCGGTCGGGCCGATATCTCTGTCGCACTATCGGACGAAAAAGGCGTGCCATACATGGACGTCGATCAGCTGGTAGACGTCGCTCGGACGGCAGGAGTGGCGGCGGTGCACCCAGGCTACGGCTTCTTGTCTGAAAAGCCGGGTTTCGCGGATGCTGTTGTCCAGGCCGGGATTGCCTGGGTCGGCCCCGACGCCGCGGCGATCACGGCTATGGGTGACAAGGTCCGGTCAAAGCAACTGATGGCGAAGAGCGGCGTGCCCGTGGTTCCTGGTTCCGTTGCGCCCGTACCGGACGTCGAAGGCGCAGTTTCCGCCGCCTCCGAGACCGGGTACCCGGTCATGGTGAAGTCGTCGGCCGGTGGCGGTGGCATGGGAATGGTGATTGCCCGCGACGAGGAGGAATTGCGCGCGCAATTCGAGCAGGCCCAGACACGCGCCGGACGGCTGTTCGGCGACCCCACGATGCTGCTGGAGCGGTACGTCGAGCACGCTCGCCACATCGAAATACAGATCTTTGGGCTGGCTGACGGCACGATCATCGCCCTCGGGGAACGGGACTGCTCTGTACAACGTCGCCACCAGAAGGTCGTCGAGGAGGCTCCGTCTCCATTTGTCGACGACGACTTACGCCGTCGGCTGAGCGACGCTGCCGTCCGTGCCGGTGCGGCGATCGCTTACCGCGGTGCGGGCACGGTCGAGTTCGTGGTCGACGCGACCACTGGTGAGTTCTTCTTCTTGGAAATGAACACCCGCCTGCAGGTCGAGCATCCGGTCACCGAATGTGTGACCGGCGTCGACCTGGTTGCCGAACAGCTCCGCCTGGCCCTGGACCGGCCGACGGTATTCGGCTCCGGCAACGCCGAGCTGACTGGCCATGCGATCGAGCTGCGTGTCTATGCCGAGGACCCGATTCGATTCTTCCCGTCCCCAGGACAGATCACCGTCTGGCACGAACCGGTGATCGAGGGCGTGCGCATCGACGCCGGTTATGTCGTCGGGAATACCGTGTCGCGCAAGTATGACCCGCTACTGGCGAAGATCGTTGCTCATGGCCCCGACCGTTCGGCGGCCATCGCACTCGCAATCCGCGCAGTCGCGGAGTTCAAGATCGAGGGTGTGCAGACGAACCTTCCGTTTCTCGCGCGTCTGCTGGTGGACCCGCAGTTTGTCGCGGGGAAATACGACACGTCGCTGATTAGCGTCATGAGCTCGAAGAAAGACAAGGCCAAGGAAGGAAGCCTCACATGAATATCGTGACAGCAGAAATGTCCGCGACCGTATGGAAGTTTACTGTTCCGGACGGTACGGAGGTCGCTGTAGGGGACACCATCGCGATCCTGGAGTCGATGAAGATGGAGATTCCTGTGGAGGTGACCGCCGCAGGCGCGGTGCGATTCAAGGTCACCGAGGGATCCGAGATCGCCGAGGGCGCCGTCATCGCGGAGCTTATATGAGTAGCGCGCTGAAGCAGGCTGTGATCGCGGGCATCGGCGAAGTCCCGTTGACTGCTGACGGCTCCGGTCGTTCTCCCGACTACATGACGTACGGGGCGGCGCTGGCGGCCTGTAACGATGCGGGAATTGACCCCAGAGACATCGATGGAGTCGTCAAGTACACCTATGACGGTTCGATGTCGGCGATGACGTTGGCCGCGACACTCGGTACAGCAGAGCTTGCCTGCGCTATCGAGGTGCCATCGGGCGGCGGTTCTTCGGTCGCACTTGTCGACGTCGCCCGGGCCTTTGTCGAGTCCGGCCGGGCACGTGCGGTGATCTGCTTTCGGACCTTGACCGGTCAGGAGTGGCTCAAACAGATGTCGATGGGGGATCCGCTGCGACCCTATTATCTCGACGGGGTCAACTACATGCGTGCCTCCGGATGGACTGGATACCTCCACATGTTCGCGTCGATCTACGAGGAGTATGCCGCGCGCTATCCCATGTCGCGAGAGACCCTGTTCCAATCCGTAAACCTGATGCGGGCCAACGCCGCGCTCAACCCAGAATCCATCTTCAAGAATCCAGTCGGCCGGGACGAGTACTTCGACCCCGACGTCCGCACGGTTGGCCCCTTCACCAGCTTCGACGAATACGCATCGTCGGATCTGTCCTGCGCCGTAGTGGTCACCGCGGCAGGCGTCAGCAGCAACCCGGACCGCGAGGTCGAGATCGCCGCGAGCGCCCAATCCCACGGCCCGGATCCCAGAACCTGGTTCGATCTGCGACCGACTTCGAACTCGTGGCCCGAGAGTCCCTCTAGCTTCGTGGCCAA
>DATFCF010000921.1:0-2691 GCA_035253445.1 Mycobacterium sp. | reverse complement strand
CGCTGGCTTGCTCGATGGCTTCGTAGTAGCTCAACAGTTGGGTGCTCATGAGGCGGTCCGGAGTGGTCGGGGCGGCGTGGGCGGCGGGGGCTTGGGGCTTGGCGGTGTACTTGGACATGGAACTTCTCAAGTCGTCAGGCT
The DNA here is from genome assembly GCA_035253445.1 of Mycobacterium sp. Lineage (GTDB taxonomy): Bacteria > Actinomycetota > Actinomycetes > Mycobacteriales > Mycobacteriaceae > Mycobacterium. Next base: position 2,550 of record DATFCF010000921.1, on the reverse strand, counting down.
GGAGGGAGCGGGGCCGGTTCAGGCCGCGACGCGTTGTTCGGCAGCGGCCGGGGCGATGCTGGCCCAGGCTTCGCGGATCGGTTGCAGCAGCTTCACGCATTCCTCGACGGCGACGTCGTCGCTGCGCAGGTTGGCGTGGGTCAGCCGCATGCAGATGTAGGCATACAGGTCGCGCAGGTCCATGGCCAGCTCGCCCGACTCCAGGTTCAGGGCCGCCTTCAGGCCCTCGTCCAGGATGCGGACCGCGCGGCTCAGGCTGCGGTTCTTGGCGTCGACATTGCCGGTGCGGATCGCGCCGATGGCTTGCGTCATCGAATCGAACGCACCTTCCAGCAGCAAGGTCACCAGGCGGTGCGGCGACGCCTGCATCACGTCCGTTTCCACGCCGACGCGGTTGTACATGCTGCTGGCGCGTTGACCGTGGGAAGCGAAGGGGGAGGAGTTGCCGTACATGATGTGCTGCTGGGGTGTGCTGTAGTGCTTGAATCAGTTTTCGGCCCCCGCTGGCCCAACTTGAGCCTCCCCCGTGTCGAATTTGTCTCGAAATTCTGCGCGCCTGGAGAAAAACAAAAGCCTCCGTGAGGAGGCTTGTCGGCGGTCTTTTCGAAGCGCCGGAGAAGGGCGGTGGCGACGGTCCAGTTCCGAGGGCGATCCGCACCCCCTGCACCGGTCCCGCCGCGCCCGCGGCCTCAGCTGCTGCCCAGCATGCTGGTGATCTTGTTGACGTAGCTCTGCATGTCGTTGAGCTTGGCCATCTGCGTGTCCAGCGCCGTGTACTGGGCGCGCACCCGCTTCTCGTAGGCGGCGGCGCGGTCGTTGAGCTCGTCCACGCGCTTGTTGTTGGCGGTCACCCGCGACTGCAACCCGGTGGTGCGGGTGGTGATGGAGCCGTCGAAGCCGGTGACCTGGTCGGCGAAGGCGCGCCAGCGGGTGGCGATGCCGTTGTTGTTCGGGTTGGCGGTGTCCACGCCCATGAACAGGTTCTTCAAGTCGCTCATGCTGCCCAGCGCGCTGGTCAGCTTGGTGTCGTTGACCTTGATGGTGCCGTCGGCGCCGATGTCCAGGCCCAGGTCCGACAAGCGGCCGAACTTGCCGCCCAGCGTGCTGCCCGCGGCGGTGATGTTGCGCAGCTGGCTCTGCAGGCCCACCGCGGTGCTGTCGCCCTGCAGCGCGCCGGCGGTCTTGTTGGCGTCGTCGTACTTGGTGTCGTTGCGCATCAGCGTCATCAGGCTGTTGTACGACGTGACGAAGTCGTTGATCGCCTTCTTGACGCTGTCCTTGTCCTGGCCGACGGTGACGGTGGACTGCCCGGTCTTGAGCAGGTTGATCGTCAGGCCGTCGACGGCGCCCTCGATGTTGTTGGAGGCGGAGCTGATCGCCAGGCCGTTGATCGTCAGGTTGGCGTTCTTGGCCGCGGTGTTCTGCGTCATCGACGAGATCGAGGCGGTCGGGTCGTAGGCCAGCGCGGACAGGCCGCTGGCGTCGGCGCCGTTGCCGTCGTCATCGGCGGTGGTGATGCGGAAGCCGTTGGCCTCGCCGGTGTCGCGCGAGCGGATCACCAGGCGCGAGCCGGTCGCGTCGGTGACCACCGAGGCCAGCACGCCGGCGCCCGAGGCATTGACCTTGTCGCGGATGTTGGCCAGCGTGTCGGTCGACGAGATGGAGATGCTGACCGGCGTCGCGCCGTCCTTGCTGGTGAAAGTGGAGTTGTTGGTGCCGCTCCACTGGCCGAGTTCGATGGTCATCGAGCCCGAGCCCACCGTCGCGTTGTTGGCGAAGCCCTTGCTCGAGAGCGACTGCGCCGAGGCGAGGTTGGCCACGTCCAGCGCGTAGGAACCGGCGCCCGAGCCGGCGCCGGCGATGACGGTGGCCATCGTCGTGTCGGAGGAGGTGGCGGTCAGCGCGGACCAGGTGGTCGGGTTGGCCAGCTTGGCGGCCGCGTCGCGCATCGCGCTGAAGGCGCTCTTGATCTTGCCGTACTCGGAGATCTGCGACTTGATGGTGTCGGTGCGCGACTGGAGGTCGGTGATCGGCTGCTTTTCCAGCGACACCAGCTTCGTGACGATGCTCTCGACGTCCAGACCGCTGCCCAGACCCGCGGAGGTGATGCTTGCCATCGTTCGAACTCCCTGTGACCGTGTGCCGGCTCCCTGGCCGGAAGCCCCATGCGCGACAGGGCCTCGCGTGATTGGCGTGAGGCCCTGTCCTGCATATCGGCGTCAGGCGATCCGACTTTAGGACGGAGGCCCGGCGCTTTGATTGCGTTTTTCTATCAACCCTTGAGCAGCGACAGCACTTGCTGCGGCAGCTGGTTGGCCTGCGCGACCATCGCGTTACCGGCCTGCTGCAGGATCTGCGCCCGGCTCAGGTTGGAGGTCTCGACCGCGAAGTCGGCATCCATGATCCGGCTGCGGGCGGCGGTCTGGTTCTCGTAGGCCACCTGCAGGTTGGAGATCACCGCGTCGAAGCGGTTCTGCGTCGCGCCCAGCGTCGCACGCTGGCTGTTGACGGTGTCCAGCGCCGTGTCGATGTCGGCCACCACGGTGGCGA
>DATFCF010000920.1:0-2961 GCA_035253445.1 Mycobacterium sp. | reverse complement strand
CTACCAGCAGCTCTACGCAACCTTCCAGGAGGTGATAGTTGACGCGATCCCCGATGCCGGCGCCCCACCCGAGGTGCTCGCGTACGCGCCGATCCGCGGGCTGGTCAGCATGATCAACAATGATCCTCGACTGGGTCGGATCTTGTTCGTGGAATCTGCAACGGAGCCGCTGCTTCGGGAGTTACGCAGCGACATGATGACCGGTTTCACCGACCTCGTATTGCGTGAGGCCAGACTTCACCTTGACATCGCCGACTCCGCAGTGGGCGTTGCCCATTTGGCCTCGACATTGGGTGTGGGTGGGTTATTCGAAGTCTTGCGCCGCTGGCTCGACGGAGAACTCGAGTTCACCACCGATGAACTCGTTCAGCACTGCGCAGGTTTCCTGGGCAGCCTCGGCAGCTATGTGCTGCTGCAGAACGCAGTCGAGTCGGCCACGACCAAAGCCAAACCTCAGAGTTAGCTTCTGGCGCCTCCCGGCCGCGCTTCGCGAATGTCGAGGTGCCTCCGCTTGCTTCATTCCGGACTGAACACTGAACGCCGCTGTACAACATTAGAGGCCAGCGTCGTCGACCAAATAACGTTCGGCGAGCGTCTCGGCAAGCCGACTCGTGTGCTCCACGATCTCCCCCTGGATGACGTCAAGCAAACCTGCATGCCATGCGGTGATCAATTCGACGAAGCCACCAACGGCCACCAGTGTGTCCATCCGAAGGGCGGTTTCATCGGCTTCCGGCCTCAGGTGTGGCTCACTGGCTGCGATCACCAGGTGTGTCGCCTCCTGCAGTGCGACAGCGCGCCGATCCTGAAGCGGGGAACTGCCCACGTGTTGAGCCAGTAGAATCTTCGCCCTGCCCGGATCCTCTGCAATCCGGTCGACCACCGCGGCGATGGTCACGCGGATGGTCTCCATCGGCGGCTGCCCGATGCGTTCTGCGAGCGTCGCAGAAACCTCACCGAGCATCTCGTTGCGCACGCCGTCCCATGCAGCGACAAGTAACTCGTCGCGGGTCTTGAAGTCTTCGTAGAAGTAACGGTCGTTCAGGCCGGTTTTGGCGCACACTCCTCTCATCGTGACTGCTGCCCAACCGCTTTCACTCCAGATTTCCGTCGCGGCATCAATGAGGCGCTGACGGCGCTCCGCCCGGCGTTCAGCACCGGTACGCCCGCCCCATCTCTTCGACCGCGTCCGCACATGTCCATCTTGGCAAGCCACAGTAGGTCGCAACACTTTGGTAGCATCCGCCCCCAATGGGGGCGCGTGCCACCATAGGACTCCGCGGAGGGCAGCGATTGACGATCAGAACGCTCAAACTTCGAGTTCTCAGAGACGTGGCAGCGGCTGTCGTCATTCCCGCCCCCAGCAGTGATCGTGCGGCACTGGCGACGGTGGCGGTAGGAGGCGCCCTGCACGCCGTGCAGGTATTCGCGGCCGACTGGCCCGCCGCAATCCCGTAGGGAGTCGACTCATGACGCTCTTGAGCGAGGCCCCCACCGGTCGCCGTCACCACTTGCACTACGTGCGGTAGCGTACCGATACCGGCAGTATCGCTACCAGTGGAGGCCAAGTGACCGACGGCAGTGCAGATGCCCCAAGCCAGGCCAAGCGGCCTGGTCGGCGCGCCAACGGATCCACCGACCCGGCCGACACTCGCGAGTACAGCGAACGGTTGGCGACCCTGGCCCGGTTCACCCTCCGACACAAAGCGCTCGTCATCGGGGTATGGCTAGGCGCCGCGGTGGTTCTCGCGCTGCTGTTCCCACAGCTGGAAACCGTGGTGCGCCAACAGTCGGTGGACCTCATTCCTCGCGACGCCCCGTCCTTGCAGACGGTTGACCGCATGAGCGCCGCGTTCGGCGAAGAAGGCTCGAAAACCATGGTGTTCGTCGCCATGGAAGACCCCACTGGCTTGACTCCAACTGCACGGCAGCGCTACGGCGAACTCGTGCGCCGGTTGCAGGCCGAGGGCGACCACGTCCTGCTGGTGCAGGACCTGCTGGCCGATCCGATTACCGAAGCTCAGGCAGTCAGCGCCGACCGCAAAGCCTGGTATCTGCCCGTCGGTGTCACCGGCACCCTCGGAGACCCCACGGCAGCCGAATCCTTGAACGCGGTGCGCGACATCGCCGCGGAGGTGTTCACCGGATCGACCACGACCGTCCAAGTGACGGGACCACCGGCGACCTTCAGCGACATGATCGCCTCCGCCGAGCACGACCTGCTGTTGATCTCGATCGCTACCGCCGGCGTGATCGCCCTGATCTTGCTGATCGTCTACCGGTCAGTGTTCACCGCGCTGTTGCCACTGCTGGTAATCGGGTTGAGCCTGGCGGTTGGGCGCGGCGTGCTATCCGCCCTCGGCGAGATGGGCATGCCGGTCTCCCAGTTCACCGTCGCATTCATGACGGCGATCCTGCTCGGCGCCGGAACTGATTACACAGTTTTTCTGATCAGCCGGTACCACGAGCAGCGCCGCGCCCAAGTACCCGCCGATCAGGCGATCATCCACGCCACCGCCAGCATCGGGCGCGTCATCCTGGCGTCCGCCGCCACCGTGGCACTCGCGTTCTTGGCCATGGTCTTCGCGCGGCTCAGCGTCTTCGCCGCCCTGGGCCCCGCGTGTGCCATCGCCGTGCTGTTCGGATTTCTGGCGACCGTCACCCTGCTGCCACCCGTGCTGTCGCTAGCCGCCAAACGCGGCATCGGTGAACCCAAATCCGATCGCACCCGCCGCTACTGGAACAGCGTCGCCGTCGCCGTGGTCCGCCGTCCGGTGCCACTGCTGATCGTCAGCCTGGCCATCCTGCTCGCCCTGTCGGCAGCCGCTGCGACCATCAAAATCAGCTACGACGACCGCAAGGGACAACCAGACACCACGGCCAGCAACCAGGGCTACCAACTTCTGGACCGCCACTTCCGCAAGGACGTCGTCATCAGCGAGTTCCTCGTCGTAGAGAACC
>DATFCF010000919.1:0-3159 GCA_035253445.1 Mycobacterium sp. | reverse complement strand
CGTGAGATTGTCCCGTTCGCCATCGGCGCCGATGAGGTACGTGCGGCCGATCTTCCCGTCGGACAGGATGCGCCATACCGCGCTGTTGTGGTCCTGCACGTGGATCCAGTCGCGCACGTTGGCGCCGGTGCCGTAGAGCTTGGGCCGGCGGCCGGTCAGGATGTTGGTGATTTGGCGCGGGATGAACTTCTCCACATGCTGATACGGCCCGAAGTTGTTGGAGCAGTTCGACAGCGTCGCGCGCACGCCGTAGGACCGTACCCACGCGCGCACCAGCATGTCGGCCGCGGCCTTGGTCGAGGAGTAAGGGCTCGACGGGTTGTACGGCGTCGACTCGGTGAACCGTTGCGCAGAGTCCAACTCGAGGTCGCCGTACACCTCGTCGGTCGACACGTGATGCAGCCGAACGCCGTGCCTGCGCACCGCCTCCAGCACCGTGAACGTGCCGACGACGTTGGCGCGCAGGAACGGTTCGGGATTGGCGAGAGCGTTGTCGACGTGGGTCTCCGCGGCGAAATGTACGACCGCGTCGGCCTCGGCGACGAGGTTGGACACCAACTCGGCGTCGGTGATGTCGCCCTGCACCAGCCGGATGCCGTCCTCGACGCGGGCCAGAGATTCACGGCTGCCCGCATAGGTCAGCGCATCGAGCACCGTCACCGAGTGCTCGGCAACTGCCCCGTGCACGAAGTTGGCGCCGATGAATCCCGCTCCGCCGGTGACCAACAACCGCATGGTCAAAACCCTAGTCGAGCCGAGCGGTCAACCCTTCAGCCCGAGCGGTCCGGCCAGTTCGGTGAGTGTCGGCAGCAGCTTGTCCCAGCCGCCAAGCACCTGGATCGTCACGTGATCGGCACCGGCATCGAGGTGTTCGGTGAGCCGCTTGGCGATGTCGTCGGCCGTGCCGTGCGCAACGACCGCGTCGATCAGCTTGTCGCTGCCCGGCTTGGCGATGTCGTCGTCGGTGAAACCGAGCCGCTTCCAGTTGTTCAGGTAGTTGCTGAGGTTGAGGTAGAAGTCGACCGTTTTGCGACCGATTGCGCGGGCCTCGTCGGCGTCTGTGCTCAACACCACTTTGTGCTCGGGCGCCAGGAACACGGTGTTGCCGATGGTGTTTCGGGCCTGGCCGGTGTGCTCCGGTGTCGTCAGGTACGGATGGGCGCCCGCGCTGCGTTGCGCCGACAGCTTCAGCACCTTCGGCCCCAGCGCCGCGATCACACGTCGGCTGGTCGGCACCTTCGCGGCGTCGAGCACGTCGAGGTATTCGACCAACACGTCGTAGGGCTTGCGGTACTCCTCGGTGTGCTCCGGATGACCGATGCCGACCCCGAGCAGGAAGCGGCCCGGGTAGGCGTCCTCGACCCGGTGATAGGCCTCGGCGACCTGTTCGGCCGGTGCCGTCCAGACGTTGACGATGCCGGTGGCCACCTGAAGCGTCTCGGTGCGCTGCAGGATCGGCTCCACGTAGTTCAGGTCGCCGGCAGGTGACCCACCGATCCACACGGCGCCATATCCGAGCTTCTCGATCTCGACGGCCTGCTCGGGCTTCGGCGCACCGAACGTCCAGGCGCCGAAGCGGCCGAGGTCGGGCTTGAGCTCAGTCATGCGTGTCTCCTTCTTGCTCGAAAAGTTCACTGAAGGCCAAGAGGCCCGGCTAGTTCGGCAAGCGCAGGCACCAGCTTGTCAGGTGACGTCAGCACCTGCACAGGCACGTGGTCGGCTCCGGCAGCGAGGTGCTGCTTCAGCCGTGCCGCGATGGCATCGACGGTGCCATACGCGATGACGGCGTCGACCAGCCGGTCGCCGCCGGGCTTGGCGAGTTCTTCGTCAGTGAAGCCCAACCGCCTCCAACTGCTCAGGTAGTTCGCAAGGCCCAGATATATGTCGAGCGCCTTGCGGCCGACGGCACGTGCCTTCTGGGCGTCCGTGGTCAGCACGACCTTGTGCTCGGGGGCGAGGAACGCGTCGGGGCCGATCAGCTGACGCGCCTCGGCGGTGTGCTCTGGCGTCGTCAGGTACGGATGCGCACCGGCGGAGCGCTGCGCGGACAGTTTCAAGACTTTCGGTCCCAGCGCGGCGACCACAACGCGGTCCTTCGGCACGCCGTTCTCGTCGAGCCCGTTCAGGTATTCGTTCAGGGCGTCGATCGGTTTGCGGTACTGCTGGTGCGCCTCGGGATGGCCGACGCCGATACCCAGCAGGAAGCGGCCGGGGTAGGCCTCCTCGATGCGGTGGAACGATTCGGAGACGGCACCGGCTTCCGCGGTCCAGATGTTGACGATCCCGGTCGCCAGTTGGAGCGTGTTCGTCGCGCCGAGGATGGGATCCACCCATTCCAGCTCGGCCGCGGGTGAACCGCCCGCCCAGATCGCCCCGTACCCAAGGGCCTCAATCGCCTGCAGTTGTTCGGGAGTCACTTGCCGCCACTGCGAGTAGTGACCGAACGCGCCAAAGGTGCCCAGGTTGGGTTTCGTCATGGTCGGTGTCAACTCGCCGAAACCGGAAAGCTATTCCTGCCTACTCCGTCGGAGCCGGAAGTTCCGTCGGCGTCGACGCCTCGGGGGCGGGCGCCACCAGCGGCAGCAGGACGATGAACTTGGTGTGCCCGGGTTCGGACTGCACGCGCAGGTCGCCGTGGTGCTTTTCCACGACAATGCGGCGGGCCAGATCCAGACCGAGGCCGGTGCCCTCGCCGAACGGCTTGGTGGTGAAGAACGGATTGAAGATGCTGCCGATGATGTCGTCGGCGATGCCCGGTCCGTCGTCGCAGATCTCGATGCGAATCATCTCTTCGTTCTCGCGCATCGTGCGCAACGTCAGCGTGCCGTGGCCGTCCATCGCCTGGATCGCGTTGTCGATGATGTTGGTCCAGACCTGGTTGAGATCGCCTGGGTAGCACAGCAATTCGGGCAGCGACTTGTCCAGCTCCTTGACCAGTTTCACCGAACGGTCTTTACCGAGCTTGTCGCCGAACATCATCACCGTGCTGTGCAGCAATTCGTGAACGTCGGCACTCTGGTAGGGCGCACGGTCCATCTGCGAGTACTGCTTGGCCCCGGCCAGCAGCGCGGAGATCCGCTTGCTCGCCTCACCAATCTGGTTCATCAGCAATTCGGTGTCGATCGTGTACTTCAGCCAGCCGATGGCCCCTTGCAGCGA
>DATFCF010000918.1:0-4819 GCA_035253445.1 Mycobacterium sp. | reverse complement strand
TGCCCAACGGCAATGAATTGGAAGAAGCACTCGAAGGCCTCCAGCTGAGCATCGGCATCGATCTCTACGTCAACGAGACGCTGGCGCACTGTGACTACGTGCTGCCCGCGACGACGATGTACGAACGCGACGACTTCCCGCTGCAGTTCCAGACGCTGCAGCCCACACCTTTCCGCCAGGCCACCGAGGCCGTCATCGCTCCGGTAGGGCAGGCGCGGGCCGAGTGGGAAGTCATCGACGACATCACCCGCAGGTTGTGGCGCCGCACACCGGGGTTGGCGGCGATAGCGGCGGCGCGAAAAGCGTTGGCGCTGTTCGGTATTCGGCTGACTCCACGGTTGCTCGTCGACGCTGTCATCCGGCTCGGCGACGGCGGCGACCGGTTCGGCCTGCGGCGTGGCGGGCTGACGTTCTCCCGCCTTGCCGCCGACCATCCACACGGTGAGGTGTTGGCCCCGAACCTGCGCCACGGGGTGTTGCGCGACACCGTCGTCTACCGCGGACGCCGGGTCCGGCTACGGCACGACGAGATCGCAGCCGAAGTCGAGGCGCTGGCGCGCCGGCGTGGCCCCGACGGCTATCCGATGCGGCTGATCGGCATGCGGGAATCCCGTTCGGAGAATTCGTGGATGCACAACGCGCCGCTGCTGATGCGTGGTGACCGCGTCCAGCGCGCCCGCATGCACGTTGACGACGCGGCGGCCGCGAACATCGTCGACGGCGACACGGTCCGCATCACGTCGCAGCACGGCCAGATCGAATTGCCGGTTACCGTCACGTTGGACATCGTCGCCGGCGTCGTCGCCGTTCCGCACGGCTGGGGACATAAGGGCACCGGCGGCTGGCGCACGGCCAACGACGCGGGCGGCGCGAACGTCAATCACTTGATGTCGAGCGCCCCCGAAGACATCGAGAAGCTGGCCGGGATGGCGCATCTGACCGGCGTGCCGGTTCGCGTGGAGCCCGCCTCGCCCTAACCGGAAACAGCCGTCCCACCGGTCACTTCGGCATCGCCAGCGGGGGCATATTGCCTTCTCGAAGGTGATATCGCATGTGATAGCACGTCAGCGCATCGCGGGCCACCCGCGAAGCTCAAATGACGGCCATTGGTCGTGGGACCGGCGTCGTAACAGTTGCACCGATTCCTGTAAACGGCCGCCAGTGCCGACGACTCGCGATACCGTTTCCGCGATCGTCGGACAGGAGAGGTCATGGTCGACCGGTTCTTGGTTTGGTTGGGGGCGGGCGTGGTTACCGCCGGTGTGTCGGCAGCGATGATCGGTGGGGCCGGCCTCGCGGTCGCAGACGAAGGTTCACCGTCGGGTACCGGCGGCGCGACATCGTCCGAATCGTCGAATTCCGCTGGGAGCAAAGAAGACTCGGGTCAAGATGCGCCCGGTGATGACCAGTCGTCGGCGAATGATGACGCGGATGAGACGGGGACCGAACCACCGTCGACCGCAGCCGAGGGGGAGGCGGACGAGGAGGCCACCGAAGAGGAAGCCACCGAAGAGGAAACCACCGAAGAGGAAGCCACCGAAGAGGAGGAGGCCATCGACGAGGACTCGCAGCAGGGTTCGGATTCGACCGACGCGGAACCGTCGGCGGACGACACACAAGCAGAGTCGGACACCGCGGAAACCCTTCAGCCGTCAACCGTGGTGAAAGCCAAGCCGGCCGACGCGCCCGACAAGCCAGTCGTCACGGTTACCGAATCTGCCGAGGAGGCTGCCGTCGAGCAGGCCGAAGTCGTGGAGGCTGCCGAGACGAGCAGCGAACCCGCCACCGCAGAACCGGTTGTGGTCGTCGTCGAAGACGCCGACGTCCCGCAGGCCGCCGTCACCGAGATGGCGTTTGCGGCGACATCCGGCGCGCTCGGGCCCTCCGCAGCAGCACCGCAGGCGCCGTCGCTGATCAACGTGATCGGCACGCTCGTCTTCAACCTCTACGCGTTTGTGACACGAGTGTTCGGCGGGCCGCCGGTCGTGCCGCCGGGGAGCACGGTGACGGTGCGGCAGTCGACATTGCACATCGACTGCGGCGACGGTTACGACGTACCCGCGGACTGGTACATCCCCGCCACTGGAGCAGAAGCGCCGACCAGGCTGATCTATCTCCAGCACGGGTTCCTGGCCAGCGGCCCCTGGTACAGCTACACCGCGGCGACGCTCGCGGAGCAGACGAAGAGCATCGTCGTCGCCCCATCCCTGACGTCGAACTTCTTCGCGTGCGACGCCTGCTGGCTCGGTGCGGCGCCGATGCAAAAGGCGGTCGCCGACCTCTTCCTTGACGGCAACACGGCCCTCGCCGACAGCGCGCTGGCGGCCGGGTATACCGGGGCACTGCCGGATCGCGTCGTCCTTGTCGGGCACTCGCTTGGCGGCGGTCTGGTGGCGGCCACCGCCGGTTACATGGTCGACAACGAGACGATCGACCGGCTGGCCGGCGTGGTCATGCTGGACGGTGTCGGGATGAACAACGCGGTGCCCGCCGGTTTGGCCAATGTGCCCGGCGCGATTCCGATATACCAACTGGCCGCGCCCTCGTATTTCTGGAACCAGTTCGGGGCCGCGAACGAGGCGTTGGTGCAAGCGCGGCCAGGCCGGTTCGTCGGTGTGGTGCTGGCCGGCGGGTCTCACGTCGATGCCATGCAGGGCGGCAACCCGCTCATCCAGTTCTCGCAGCAATTGGTGGCCGGCTTCTCGCTGCCGCAGAACGTCGAGGCCGCGAAGATTCTGATGGTGGGCTGGATCAACGACATGTTCGACCCCACGGGAGAGGACGGCATCTATGCGGAGCCGGGCGAGGTGATCACGATTGGCACCGCGGCCGGGCAGGCCACCGCGCAGGCGTTTCCCTCGTCACTCACCCTGTGGCACCCGTTCAATCTGCTGCAACCGTTCGTGACGGCGGGAATGGCGTTCTTCACGTTCGAACCGACATGTGTCGCCGAGTCCATGGGCGTCTGCAAGGAGCCGGTAGCCGCCTGACACAGGATTTAACGAAAGAACTCCACACCAAACACCGCGTTATCTCTTGACGGAAGGCCGCAAACGAGCCAGTCTGTTGGGCAGCATGTGTGCACGGGGTGAGGACGCCAGCCAGCGCCCGGTTATCCCTGGCATGCGGTTGGTTTGTGGATGTTGAGGAATACGCCGTCCTGCGGTACTGTTGGACGTTGCGCTGGCTGCATCCTGCCCACTAAAACCCGCACCTGACACCGATGTCCTGGCCTGAGTTCCGCTCAGCGACCTAGTCGTGTGCCGTGCGTACGGGAGGGCTTTGGGCTTGATAAAGCCAGCCGAACCGACGCAGATATAGCGGCATATGGAACCGGCGCTCCGGCTTTCCTGATAGTCGCATGAGGTGCTGGAAGGATGCATCTTGGCAGGGTCCCGCCCCAACAAGTCAGCAGTAGCTACCACCAATAACTCCGTCCCAGGAGCACCCAACCGAATTTCATTTGCCAAGCTCCGTGAACCGCTCGAGGTTCCGGGGCTTCTCGACGTGCAAACAGAGTCGTTCGAATGGTTGATTGGCTCGGACCGTTGGCGCCAGAACGCCAAGGGTCGCGGTGAAGTCACCCCGGTCGGCGGCCTCGAAGAGGTGCTCGCTGAGCTCTCGCCCATCGAGGACTTCTCCGGCTCGATGTCGCTGTCCTTCTCCGATCCGCGCTTCGACGAGGTGAAGGCCCCGGTCGACGAGTGCAAAGACAAGGACATGACGTACGCGGCCCCGCTGTTCGTCACGGCCGAGTTCATCAACAACAACACCGGTGAGATCAAGAGCCAGACGGTCTTCATGGGTGACTTCCCGATGATGACCGAAAAGGGCACCTTCATCATCAACGGCACCGAGCGTGTCGTGGTGTCCCAGCTGGTCCGTTCGCCGGGTGTGTATTTCGACGAGACCATCGACAAGTCCACCGAGAAGACGCTGCACAGCGTCAAGGTGATCCCCGGCCGCGGTGCATGGCTGGAGTTCGACGTCGACAAGCGCGACACCGTCGGGGTGCGCATCGACCGCAAACGCCGTCAGCCGGTCACCGTGCTGCTCAAGGCACTCGGCTGGACCAGCGAGCAGATCACCGAGCGGTTCGGCTTCTCCGAGATCATGATGGGCACGCTGGAGAAGGACAACACCGCAGGCACCGACGAGGCGCTGCTGGACATCTACCGCAAGCTGCGACCGGGCGAACCGCCGACCAAGGAGTCCGCGCAGACCCTGCTGGAGAACCTGTTCTTCAAGGAGAAGCGCTACGACCTGGCCCGCGTCGGCCGCTACAAGGTCAACAAGAAGCTCGGCGTGCACGTAGGGGAGCCGATCACCAGCTCGACGCTGACCGAAGAGGACGTCGTCGCCACCATCGAGTACCTGGTGCGGCTCCACGAAGGCCAGACCACCATGACGGTGCCCGGCGGCGTCGAGGTTCCCGTCGAGGTCGACGACATCGATCACTTCGGCAACCGTCGCCTCCGCACCGTCGGTGAGCTGATCCAGAACCAGATCCGGGTCGGCCTTTCCCGCATGGAGCGCGTCGTGCGCGAGCGCATGACGACTCAGGACGTCGAGGCGATCACGCCGCAGACCCTGATCAACATCCGTCCCGTCGTGGCGGCGATCAAGGAGTTCTTCGGCACCAGCCAGCTGACCAGTTCATGGACCAGAACAACCCGCTTTCCGGTCTGACCCACAAGCGTCGTCTCTCCGCGCTGGGCCCCGGCGGTCTGTCCCGTGAGCGTGCCGGCCTCGAGGTCCGCGACGTGCACTCCAGCCACTACGGCCGCATGTGCCCGATCGAGACCCCGGAAGGTCCGAA
>DATFCF010000917.1:0-9155 GCA_035253445.1 Mycobacterium sp. | reverse complement strand
CGAGTAACCCTCGTCGCCCCAGAAGTTGTCGGCAAAGACGTCGGCCTTGAACGCGATTATCGCGATCACGATAAACACCAGAATCGGCACGATCTTGGCAATGGTGACAATGTAATTGATGACAGCTGCGTCCTTGACACCGCGCATAACGAGCAAGGCGAACAGCCACACACCGATGGCGGACACGACCACTGCGAGCACCGTGTCGCCGTCGCCGAAGCCCGGTACCAGAGCGCTCAGGGTCGCCGTGATGAGCACCCAGTACGAGGTATTGCCCGCACAGGCGGAGGCCCAGTACCCGATGGCCGAGTTGAACCCGACGTAGTCACCGAAGCCCGCCTTGGCGTAGGCGAAGATCCCCGCGTCCAGATCCGGCTTCCGAGTCGCCAGACGCTGAAAGACGAAGGCCAGCATCAACATTCCGGCACCCGCAATGGTCCAGGCGATGATCGCCCCGAGCGCACCCGTCTCGGTTCCGAACCGGCGGGGCAGCAGGAAGACCCCGGACCCGATCATCGAACCGACCACCATGGCGGTCAGGGTCGGCAGGCTGACCTTGTCGCGTGCCTGTTCGGTCTGTGGTTCGGTCGTAGTCACTTGTCGTCCCCGATCTTCTCCTCCGGTGCGGTTTTCACGATCTTGAACCCGGTGTATCCATAAACGACACTGAGCAGCGGGCTGGCGATGTTGAAGAATGCGAACGGTAGATATGACAACGTGGCTACGCCGAGCACCGCACCCATGAAGGCTCCACAGGAATTCCAGGGCACCAGCGGTGACGTCACGGTGCCGCTGTCCGCAGCCAGTCGCGACAAGTTCTGTGGCGCCAGCCCGCGCCGCTCGAACTCAAGTCGGAAAATACGACTCGGTAACACCAGCGCGATGTATTGGTCGCCTGCAACGATATTCAAGCCGATTCCGCTGGCGAAAACCGATAGGTAAAGTCGCCCCGTCGTCTTCGCCGCGGCGATCATCGGCCGCACCAACCGGTCGATCAAGCCGAACTGCTCGAGTAACGCTCCGAACGTCACGGCGCCGATGATGAGCCAGATGGTGAGCAACATGCTGTCCATACCACCGCGCGACAGCAGCCGGTCGATGTCGACGATGCCCGAGTTCATCGTGAAGCCGTTGGCCATCGCGCGCCAGATCGCCTGCACGGAACCAACGACGACGTTGGCGCTGCCGTGGATTTCGGCGACGAACCCGTTCACGACATCGCGCTGCAGGATCGTCGCTTGAACACCGGCGAAGAGGGCCGAGGCCAACAACGCCAGCGACGCCGGCGCCTTGCGCATCGACAGGATCACCAAAACCAGCAACGGCAACAGATTCAGCGGGTTGATCCAGAAAATCTCGCTGAGCTTGGCCAGTTCCACGTCTTCGCCGACGGTGTCATGCACGGCCGGCCCGGCGATGCCGAGGATGGTGAATGCCACCACCGCGATCCCGAATGCGGGCACCGACGTCCACGCTTGGCTGCGAATATGCGTGTAAAGGTCAACCTCGACCATCTGCGCCGTCAGGATGGTCGTCTCGGACAACGGCGATAGCTTGTCGCCGAGGTAGGCCCCTGAGATGACCGCGCCAGCGGTGATCGCCGCCGACACCCCGAGCATCGACGCGATCCCCACCAGGCCGACGCCGATGGTTCCCGCAGTGGTCCACGAGCTTCCGATGGACATCGCCACGACGCCGCAGATGAGCGCGGTGGCGACGTAGAAGTACCCGGGCGAAAGCACCTGGATGCCGTAGTACACCAAGGTCGGGATCGTGCCCGACAGATTCCATGTCCCGATCAGCGCCCCCACGGCGAGCAGGATGAACAGCGCGCTGGTGATCGACGCCAATGCACCCTGGCCGGCTTCCTGCACGGCAGTCCAGCGATGCCCGTTTTTGAGCGCAATCAGGGCGGCGACCCCGCAGCACAGCACCAGCGCAACCTGAATGGGACCATCCAGTGCTTCCAGACCGAACAACGCGACAGAGCTGCCGATGAGTACGGCAAGCGCGATCAACGGGACGATTGCATCACTCATCGATGGTGGCCGAACCGCCTGTGTCTCTAGCGATTCCGTCATCACGACACGCCCAACGGCCAAACGCAGGCCGACATCCCACTGACGCTAGCAGCGTCCTGCGTTGGAAGTATTACAAATCGGAAATGATTTGCTGGCGCTTGGTGTTGTACTCGGCCTCGGAAATCGTGCCCGTCGCGCGCAGGGTCTCCAGTTCCTGCAGTCGCTGCGCAGTCGACGGCTCGGGTGGTGCCATGTAAGCCGGTGACGCGGCGGCCGGTGGTGTGGCCGCGGGCGCCGGGGCGGCAGACGTTGGTTGCGCCGCCGCCGCACGCCGCACGACAGCCTGAACCTGTTGCCGGGCAGCAGGGTTGGAACGAAGGTCGATCATGTTGTTCAAACCGATGCCGTTGGCCTTGAGGATGTGCAGGATCTCCATCAGCGGCTCGGCTTGGCCGGTGAGGTCGTAGGTCTTGTTGTCCTCGGCGATGGTGAAGTTCGCAGGCATCATTCCACCGACCAAACCACTACGATCCCAATCGATTTGGTACTCGTTGGTGGCCGGGTCCACGAGCGCGACCAGTTTGCGGTTCATGATCATCGGCAGCCGCGTCATGGATGCGATCACGCGGTCCTGCGACGCGAAGGGGGCGATGCCCGGTCCGGATATCTGCAGATCGAGCTTCACCAGTGGTTGTTCGTTGATCCGCGTACCCGTCTCCTGGATGCCGGTCACCTGGGCCAGTGCCAGCACACCGTTTTGCTCGAGTGCCTGTGTCTTGGCCGCCGACTTGGCGCCGAAGCTCGCCAGCGCCAGCGCAATCAACACGTCGGCGGCGGTGATCAGCAGGCCGACGTAGAACAACCAAGTCCCGGCAATTGGCCCGACGACGAAGTACACGGCGAGGAAGATCGGCCCTACCAACCCGCCGCAGAGCAGGACCCAGAGCTGAGCCTTGATGTAACGCCCCAACATTTGCCACGCTCCTGATCTCGCCCGACGGTTCGCGTGTCAGATTAGCGCCTAACACGCGGTTGTGAGCCGTATCGTCGGGCGGTGACCTCGGCGGCAGGATCGGTGCGATCCCGGTGGACCCTGGCGGCCGTCTCGATGTCGCTGTTCTGCGTCCAGATCGACTATTTCGCGATGAATCTCGCGTTGCCGCGGATGGCGTCAGAACTGAACAGCACGGCCACCGATCTGCAATGGGTGATCAGTGTTTACATGCTCGCGCTCGGCGCCTTCATGGTTCCGGCGGGCCGCATCGGTGACATCTTCGGCCGGCGGCGGGCCCTGCTGGCGGGGGTGGCGTTGTTCGGCGTGGCGTCGGCATTGTGTGCACTGGCACCGTCGGCGACGCTTGTCATCGCCTTCCGCGCGGTGCAGGGGCTCGGCGCGGCGCTGATCTTCCCGGTCTCCGTGAGTGTTCTGACCAACGCGTTTCCCGCGGTGCGGGCCAGCCACGCCATCGGGTTGGCATATGGCATAGCCGGATTGGGCAATGCGGCGGGGCCACTGATCGGCGGACTGCTCACTGACACGGCCGGGTGGCGATGGATCTTCTGGCTCAACGTTCCGCTGACGCTGGTGTCGCTGGCCATCGGCGCATGGAGTATCACCGAATCGTCGGATGAGTCCGTGCCGCGTCGCATCGACATCGCCGGACTTGCCTTGGTCACCTTCGGAATCGGCTTGTTCACGTTGACATTTGACCGCGCGCCGCATTGGGGATGGTTGTCGGCGTGGACGGTGTCGGCCTTCGCGGGATCCGTCCTCGCACTGGCCGTGTTCGTGGTCGTCGAGAACAGGGTGCGCTGGCCGCTGGTCGACCTGTCTCTAGTCAGGAACCCGATGTTCACCATCCTCGTGATCGCGGGGACCGTCGCGAACGTCACGTATGGCGCGACTATCTTCTTGTCGACGCTGTACCTGCAGCAGGTGCGAGGACTCGATCCGTTGACGGCGGGCCTCGCGTTTCTTGGCCCGTCGGCCGGAGCCGCGCTCGGCGGCGCACTGTCGGGCCGGCTCGCCGCCAGCAGGCCGCCTGTTCTCGTCATGGGGGTGACGAGTGTGGCCGCGGCGCTGGGGCTGGCGGTGCTTGCGGCATCGCACGATTGGGTTGTCTACCTGACGGCGTTGACGGTGTGCGGGTTCACCCTGGGATTGGTGTACGCGTTCACCACCGTCGCGACGCAGGCGGTGGTCCGCCCGGAGCGGGCCGGCGAGGCGGCCGGCGTCACGTTGACGGCATTGGTCACCCTGGCCGGCGTCGGGGTCGCGGTGTCCGGGACGGTGCTGGAAATACTCGAGCGCACCGGATTCTCGACGGGCGGAGCAATCGATCTCATTCTGGCCGTACTGGCGGCGTTACTCCTGCCCGCCGGTCTGGTCGTGCTGTGGACGGCCCGCCGCGCTTCTACTGAGCCGGCGCCGTCGCACCCAGAGGCGTGACCTGTTGTGCCTCCGGCGCCACGGGCGCCGGGCCGATGAGCTGATACATCGGCTGCGTCCACGCCAGCCCGTCGGTCTCAGTGCGTCCGTAGCTCGTGTGGACGGCGACCGCGAATGACGAGGTCTCCTCGGCGTCGGGGTCGTAGTCGCAGACCGCGTCGCCAAGATCGCACACGCTGATGGTGCGCGCTCCGACCTCCGGCGCCATCGGGCCAGGGGCGTGGGCCAGAATCGGCCAGTCCTGCGCGACACCCTTCCCGGCGCCGGGCACCGCGGTGACCGATCCGATGTTGAACGTGGGATCGTCGGGTCGCCGGTCGCCGTCGGCAATCAACAGCGTCGCAGCCAGATTCGGACTCGCGGCGAGCGCAGCCAGATTGCGATGCACCACCATCGCGCCCTGTGAGTAGCCGGCCAGCACCACTTTCGAGGCCGGGCAGCGCTGCACAAACGACTCGTACTGCGCGCCCAACGCCGCGGCACCGGTGTCGACGCTGCCCATGAACCCGAGCCACTCCCCCACGCCGCCGTCGTCATCGGGCACGGCTACGGCCGGGTAATCGACCGCCTCCGCGGTCATGGTGCGGCCGTCCTGATGCACCTGTTGCGCCAGCTCCTGGAACGACTGGAACACGACCCGGCCCATTCCGCCGTTGAGGGTCGCTTCTGGTCCACGCTCGCCTGAGCCTGCGGCGCCGATCCAATGAACGTCGGGGCAGGTGGGTTCGGCGTGTGAAGTACCCGCGAACAGCCCAACCGCCGCGGCGCCCGCTATAGCCACCGCGCTGCCAAGCGTACAAATGCGACGAAACATAGGAGCCCAACCCTTCCTGACCCGACCAGGGCAGTCGCGAGATACATCGCCCCAGTCACCTCACGTGTTACAGCTACGCGTGTCAGATGCGAACGAAAACGGCGCCCACCCTCGCGGGTGAGCGCCGTTTCGCGACGAACTCAGATCACTTGATGATCTTGGTGACCCGGCCGGCGCCGACGGTACGGCCGCCCTCGCGGATCGCGAACCGCAGGCCCTCGTCCATGGCGATGGGCTGGATCAGCTTCACCGAGATGTCGGTGTTGTCACCGGGCATCACCATCTCGGTGCCCTCCGGCAACGTCACCACACCGGTCACGTCGGTGGTGCGGAAGTAGAACTGCGGACGGTAGTTGTTGAAGAACGGCGTGTGCCGCCCGCCCTCGTCCTTGGACAGGATGTAGACGCTGCCCTCGAACTCGGTGTGCGGGGTGGTGGTGCCGGGCTTCACGACGACCTGGCCGCGCTCGACGTCCTCACGCTTGATGCCACGCAGGAGCAGACCGACGTTGTCGCCGGCCTGGCCCTGGTCGAGCAGCTTGCGGAACATCTCGACACCGGTGACCGTGGTCTTGGTGGTGGTCGGACGGATGCCGACGATCTCGACTTCCTCGTTCACGTTGATCACGCCACGCTCGACGCGACCGGTGACCACGGTGCCGCGGCCGGTGATCGTGAAGACGTCCTCGACGGGCATCAGGAACGGCTTATCGGTCTCGCGGACCGGGTCCGGGATCGACTCGTCGACCGCATCCATCAGCTCCTCGACGGACTTGACCCACTTCTCGTCGCCCTCGAGCGCCTTCAGCGCGGAGACCCGGATGACCGGGGCGTCCTCGTCGAACTCCTGGGCGGCCAGCAGTTCGCGGACCTCCATCTCGACGAGCTCGATGAGCTCCTCGTCATCCACCGCGTCGGCCTTGTTCAGGGCGACGAGGATGTAGGGCACGCCGACCTGGCGGGCCAACAGCACGTGCTCGCGCGTCTGCGGCATCGGGCCGTCGGTGGCCGCGACCACCAGGATCGCGCCGTCCATCTGGGCGGCACCGGTGATCATGTTCTTGATGTAGTCAGCGTGGCCAGGTGCGTCGACGTGCGCGTAGTGGCGCTTGTCGGTCTGGTACTCCACGTGGGAGATGTTGATCGTGATGCCGCGCTGACGTTCCTCAGGCGCATTGTCGATCTGGTCGAACGCGCGCGACTCGTTCAAATCGGGATACTTGTCGTGCAGAACCTTGGTGATAGCCGCGGTCAGCGTCGTCTTGCCGTGGTCAACGTGACCAATGGTCCCGATGTTGACGTGCGGCTTCGTCCGCTCGAACTTCGCCTTCGCCACTGTGTTGTCCTCCTGGACTGTGTTGGTGCTTGTTGTAAAGCAGTGTTGATGTTTCCAGTTACGTGGTCCCGCCAAGACAGCGGGTCAGAGATTACTGACCGACCGTAATGGGGCCGTTCATTTCGTTCACTGACCCGTCGCCTTCGCGATGATCTCCTTCGACACGTTCGCCGGAACCTCGGCGTACGAGTCGAACACCATGGAGTAGTTTGCCCGACCCTGAGTCCTCGACCGAAGGTCTCCGACGTAGCCGAACATCTCCGACAGCGGCACATGCGCCTTCACGACGCGTGCACCCGCCCGCTCCTCCATGGCCTGGATCTGACCACGGCGGGAGTTCAGGTCGCCGATCACGTCGCCCATGTAGTCCTCGGGCGTGGTGACCTCGACGGCCATGATCGGCTCCAGGATCACCGGCTGGGCCGCCTGGGCGGCCTTCTTCAGTGCCTGCGAGCCGGCGATCTTGAACGCCATTTCCGAGGAGTCGACCTCGTGGTAGGCGCCATCGAGCAGCGTGACCTTCAGATTCACCAGCGGGTAGCCGGCCAGCACGCCGTACTGCATGGCGTCCTGCGCACCGGCATCCACCGACGGGATGTACTCACGCGGGATGCGGCCACCGGTGACCTTGTTCTCGAACTCGTAGGTGGCACCGTCCTCGCCGGTGAACGGCTCGATGGCGATGAGCACCTTCGCGAACTGGCCAGAACCACCCGTCTGCTTCTTGTGGGTGAACTCGACCTTGTCGACCATGCGCTTGATGGTCTCCTTGTAGGCCACCTGCGGCTTGCCGACGTTGGCCTCGACCTTGAACTCGCGCTTCATCCGGTCCACCAGGATGTCCAGGTGCAGCTCGCCCATACCGCCGATGACGGTCTGGCCGGTCTCCTGGTCCAGGTGCACCTTGAAGGTGGGATCTTCCTCGGCGAGCTTCTGGATCGACAGCGACAGCTTCTCCTGGTCGCTCTTGGTCTTGGGCTCGATGGCCACCTCGATCACCGGATCGGGGAAGGTCATCGACTCGAGCACGACCTGGCTGTTCGGGTCGCTCAAGGTGTCGCCGGTGGTGGTGTCCTTCAGCCCGATCACGGCGTAGATGTGACCGGCCGACGCGGTGTCCACCGGGTTCTCCTTGTTGGAGTGCATCTGGAACAGCTTGCCCAGCCGCTCCTTCTTGCCCTTGGTGGCGTTGATGACCTGGGCACCGGAGTCGACCTTGCCCGAGTACACCCGGACGTACGTCAGCTTTCCGAAGAAGGGGTGCGTCGCGACCTTGAACGCCAGCGCCGAGAACGGCTCGTCGGTCGACGGCTTGCGGACGATCTCCTCGTCCTCCTTGCCGGGGGCATGGCCAACGGCAGGCGGCACGTCGAGAGGCGACGGCAGGTAGTCGATGACCGCATCGAGCATGGGCTGAACGCCCTTGTTCTTGAACGCGCTGCCGCACAACACGAGGTAGGCCTCGGAGTTGATGGTCAGCTTGCGCAGCGCACCCTTGATCTCCTCGATGGACAGCTCTTCGCCGCCGAAGTACTTCTCCAGAAGCGCCTCGTCGGTCTCAGCGACGGTCTCGAGCAGCTTGGTGCGGTACTCGTCGGCCTTGTCCTGCAGGTCGGCAGGAATGTCGATGGTCTCGTAGGTCTCACCGAGCTTGGTCTCGCCGCGCCACACCTTGGCGTTCATCTCGACCAGGTCGACGACGCCCTCGAAGTCACCCTCCGAGCCGACGGGCAGCTGGATCGGGATGACGTTGGCGCCGAGGCGCTCCTCCATCGTGCGCACCGAGAAGTAGAAGTCGGCGCCGATCTTGTCCATCTTGTTGACGAAGCAGATGCGGGGGACGTCGTACTTGTCGGCCTGGCGCCACACCTGCTCAGACTGCGGCTCCACGCCTTCCTTGCCGTCGAACACGGCAACGGCACCGTCGAGAACCCGCAGGCTGCGCTCCACCTCGACGGTGAAGTCGACGTGCCCGGGGGTGTCGATGATGTTGATCTGGTTGTCATTCCAGAAGCAGGTGGTAGCGGCGGAGGTGATGGTGATCCCCCGCTCCTGCTCCTGCTCCATCCAGTCCATGGTGGCGGCGCCGTCGTGCACCTCACCGATCTTGTAGCTGATACCGGTGTAGTAGAGGATGCGCTCGGTCGTCGTCGTCTTGCCGGCGTCGATGTGGGCCATGATGCCGATGTTGCGGACCTTGGTCAGGTCGGTCAGCACGTCCTTCTGTGCCACAGAAGTCTTCTCTCTCGCTTGGTAGTTGTTCAGCCTGGACTCGCCGACCCCGGACACACCGCCCGGGGCGACTGGGTCACCAGCGGTAGTGCGCGAAGGCGCGGTTTGCCTCGGCCATCTTGTGGGTGTCCTCACGCCGCTTGACGGAGGCGCCCAGGCCGTTGCTGGCGTCGAGGATCTCGTTCGCCAGGCGCTCGATCATGGTCTTCTCGCGGCGGGCCTTGGAAAAGCTGACCAGCCAACGCAGTGCCAGCGTGACCGAGCGATCCGGACGCACCTCGACGGGAACCTGGTAGGTGGCGC